>NZ_JANODC010000169.1:0-21320 GCF_031412495.1 Rhizobacter sp.
GGCGCGGCAGAGCTACCTCACCGAAGTCGTTCCGTTCCACTACCGTGCGCGCGCCCTGTCGACGCTCTGCGGCGTGATGCGGATCGGCCTCTTCGTCGGCCCGTTCCTCGCCGCGGCCCTGATCCACGTCATGGGCATCGGCGGCGCCTACTGGGCCGCCGCAGGCGCCTTCGTCCTCGCCGCGGTGGTCGCCGTGCGCATACGCGACTTGCCCGAGCCGCCGCCTGCCCAGCCAGGTGCCGACGTGACCGCCCTGCGCGTCGCGCCCACGCTGCGCTCGATCGGCGTCGACCACCGCCGGCTCTTCCTCACCCTCGGCCTCGGCGTGCTGCTGATCAGCGCCGTCCGCGCCTCGCGCCAGGCGGTGATCCCGCTCTGGGCCGACCACATCGGCCTCGACGCCGCCGTGACCTCGCTCATCTACGGCCTGGCCGGCGGCATCGACATGCTCGTCTTCTATCCCGCCGGCAAGGTGATGGACAAGAAGGGCCGCGGCTGGGTCGCCGTGCCGTCGATGCTGATCATGGGCTGCGCCCTGCTCCTGACGCCGTTCACCCACGGCGCTGGCACGCTGCTGCTGGCTGCGCTCCTCATCGGCTTCGGCAACGGCATCGGCTCGGGCCTGATCATGACCCTCGGCGCGGACCACTCGCCGGTCGCCGGCCGGGCCCACTTCCTCGGCCTGTGGCGGCTGCTCTCCGACCTCGGCTCGACCGTCGGCCCGGCCCTGCTGTCCGGGGTCACCGCGGCGCTGTCGCTGGCCGGCGGCGTCGCCTGCATCGGCCTGCTGGCGTTCACCGCCGCGGGCGTGCTCGGCTACTGGATCCCGCGCAGCGGCAGGCCGCGCGGCTCGGGCTCCGGCGCCGGCTAGCCCTGCGCCTTGACCCAGGCGTCGTAGCGCGCCTGGGTCGCCTCGTTCGGCGGATAGAGGCCGGGCAGGGGCACGCCGGCCTCGACTTCGCGCACGACCCAGGCTTCGTAGCGTTCCTGCTCGATCGAGATCTCGACCACCGCATCGAGCAGCGCTGCGGGGATCACGACCGCGCCGTCGCCGTCGGCGACGATGACGTCGTTCGGGAACACCGCCACGCCGCCGCAGGCGACCGGCTCCTGCCAGCCGACGAAGGTGAGGCCGTTCACGGAAGCGGGTGCGGCCGCGCCCCGGCACCAGACCGGCAGCCCGGTGCCGAGCACGCCGGCGAGGTCGCGCACGACGCCGTCGGTGACCAGCGCCGCGACCTCGCGCTTGCTCATGCGGGCGCAGAGGATGTCGCCGAAGATGCCGGCGTCGCGCACGCCCATCGCGTCGACGACGGCGATGACGCCGCCCGGCATGGCCTCGATGGCCGCCCGCGTCGAGATCGGCGCGCCCCACGACGCCGGCGTCGCCAGGTCCTCGCGGGCCGGGACGAAGCGCAGCGTGAACGCGCGTCCGACCTGCCGCTTCGGCAGGCCGTTCTCGAGCGGCCGGGCGCCGCGGATCCAGACGTTGCGCAGTCCCTTCTTCAGGAGCACGGTGGTGAGCGTCGCGGTGGCCACGCCCTGCAGGGCGGCGACGGTGGCCGCGGCGAGCGGCTGGACTTCGGTGGCGGTCATGGCAGGGGCATCAAGGGTTCGATCGCATCAGGATAGCGCCGGCGCGGGCGGGCCCGGTCCGGCCCCTGATCCGGACCCCGTGTTCAGACCTTGTAGTAGGCCACCTGCGAGGTGGTCGCGAGCAGTTGCCCGCCGGCTCCGTACAGCTCGCCCGACTGGTCGCAGAAGCTGCGGTGGAAGACGCGCGCATCGGCGATGGCCGCGAGCGGCGCGCTGCCGTGTGCACCGAGCTCGTCGGCACCGGCGTGGAAGTGGGTCGTCATCGAGATGGTGCCGAACGGCGGCATGCGGCCGATGACCTGGAAGATGCGGCCGAAGAAGGCGTCGCTCATCGCCGCGAGCGACAGGAAGTCGAGCGGGCGCGGCTCGGCGTCGCGGAGCCACAGCACCGAGCGCGCGCTGCGCAGCGGCTCCGGCATCGTCTCGCTCAGCGCCATGGCTCCCTCGGCGAATCGGAACTCGTACTGCGCCACCCAGGACAGCGAATCCGTGTTCGCGAACCGTGGCGTCGATTCCCAGGGCGGCAGCACCGGCGGCGCCGAGACGCGGTGGCTCCAGGTGGCCCGCCGCGCGGCGGTCACCACGCTGGCGGCAAGGACCGGCTCGCTGCCTTCGCCCTGCGTGAACTCCACCTGCCAGTGCTGGCTCGACCGGTTGGCGCGCACGAGCCGGGTGCGCACCGCGAAGTCGCCCTTGCCGATCGGTGCGCAGAAGTTGACGGTGAGCGCGAGCGGGTCGCCCTGGCGCTCCGGGCGCTCGAGCACCGCACGCAGCGCGATGGCCGCCGAGACACCGCCGAACGGGCTGATGAAGGTCCAGTACGCATCGCTGGTGCGAGCGGTCCGCACGGGGTCGGCTGCAGCGCCGGCGAGCGCGGTAGCGAGGTCCAGGGGGTGCATGGGATGGCTCTCGGGTTGGCCGATATCTTGCATTGGCTCTCCCGGGCCTTACCCGTATAGGCGCCGGCAAGCCAATCGCTAGGATCGCCATTTTGAAGTCCGCCCCGGCCGTCGCCGCGGCCCAGCCCGTCACCCCTCAGGAGGTTTCCCCATGGAAGAACGTGATCTGCGCGGCCTAATCGAGAAGGTGCGCACCGGCGCGATGCCGCGCCGCAGCTTCATCCAGCGCATGGTGGGCCTGGGCCTGACGGCGCCCTTCGCCAACGTGATGCTGCTCAACGAAGGCATCGCGCAGACAGTGACGGGAGTGCCGTACAAGGGCACGAAACGCGGCGGCGGCGGCACCCTGAAGCTGATCTGGTGGCAGGGCGCGGTGCACCTGCAGCCCCACTTCGCCGGTGGCACCAAGGAGCAGGACGCGACGCGGATCTTCTACGAGGCACTGGCCGGCTGGGACAGCGACGGCAACATGATTCCGGCCCTGGCCGCAGAGATCCCGAGCCGCGCCAACGGCGGCGTCTCGGCCGACGGCCTGTCGGTGACGTGGAAGCTCAAGCGCAACGTCACCTGGCACGACGGCAGGCCGTTCACCGCCGACGACGTCCTCTTCACCGCCGCCTACGCCGGCGATCCGGCCAGTGCCACGGTGTCGGTCGCGGTCTACAAGGACATCAAGGTCGAGAAACTCGACTCGCACACCGTGCGCGTCACCTTCGCGCGGCCGACGCCGTTCTGGGCCGAGCCCTTCGTCGGCAGCTTCGGGATGATCCTGCCCAAGCACGTGTTCGAGCCGTTCATCGGCGCCAAGAGCCGCGAGGCCCCGGCCAACGTGCGGCCGGTGGGCACCGGCCCGTACAAGTTCAACGACTTCAAGCCGGGCGACATGATCCGCGCCGACGCCTACGCCGGCTACCACGTGCCGAACCAGCCGTTCTTCGACACCATCGAACTGAAGGGCGGCGGCGACGCGCTGAGCGCCGCGCGCTCGGTGCTGCAGACCGGCGAGTTCGACTACGCCTGGAACCTGGCCGTCGAGGACGAGATCCTCAAGCGCCTGGAAGGCGCCGGCAAGGGCAAGCTGGTGTTCCTGGTGGGCAGCGACATCGAGTTCATCTCGCTCAACGTCACCGACCCGTGGAACGAGGTCGACGGCGAGCGCGGCAGCGCCAAGAGCAAGCACCCGGCTTTTACCGACAAGGCCGTGCGCGACGCGATGGCGCTGCTCGTCGACCGCAAGGGCGTCCAGGACTTCATCTACGGCCGCGGCGGCGTTGCCACGAGCAACTTCCTGAACAACCCGGCCCGCTTCCGCAGCCCGAACACTTCGTACGAGTTCAACATCGACAAGGCCAACCAGATCCTCGACGGCGCGGGCTGGCGACGCGGCGCCGACGGCATCCGCGCCAAGGGCAACGTCAAGCTGAAGTTCGTGTTCCAGACCAGCGTCAGCCAGCCGCGCCAGAAGACGCAGGCCATCGTCAAGGACGCCTGCACCAAGGCCGGCATCGACCTGGAGCTGAAGAGCGTCACGGCCGCGGTGTTCTTCGGCAGCGACGCCGCGAACCCCGACACGTACCAGAAGTTCTGGACCGACGTGCAGATGTACACGACCACGATGACGCAGCCCGACCCGCAGATCTTCATGGAGCAATGGACCACCGACCAGATCGCGCAGAAGGCCAACAAGTGGGCCAGCCGCAACCTGGTGCGCTGGAGCAACGCCGAGTACGACGCCACGTTCAGGGCGGCGCAGGTCGAGTTCGACGCCACCAAGCGCGCCGCGATGTTCATCAAGATGAACGACCTGCTCATCAACGACAAGCATGTGATCCCGCTGTTTGCGCGACCGCGGCCGCGCGGCTTCGTGACCAAGCTGGTGGCGCATCCCTCGGCGTGGGACAACGACACCTGGGCGCTCGGGGCATGGAGTCGTGACGCCTGACCCGCGTGCCTGACGCCCCTTGTTCAACTACATCACGCGCCGGCTGCTGATCGCCCTGCCCAGCCTGCTGGGCATCAGCCTGATCCTGTTCACGGTGCTGGCGCTGGCGCCGGGCGATCCGTTCGAGGAACTGGCGCAGAACCCGAACGTCCCGCCCGAGGTGCGCGCCGCGCTGCGCGCGCAGTTCGGGCTGGACGACCCGGTGTGGCAGCGCTACTTCCACTGGCTCGTCAACATGCTGCAGGGCGACTGGGGCTTTTCCTTCGTCAGCCGCATCGACGTCGACAAGCTGGTCTGGCAGCGCCTGCCGGTGACGATCGCCGTGATCGGGCTGTCGCAGCTGCTCGCCCTGGCCATCGCGCTGCCAGTGGGCGTGCTGGCGGCGGTCCGGCCGTATTCCTGGTTCGACCGCATCGCCAGCACCTTCGCGTTCATCGGCTTCAGCCTGCCGACGTTCTTCACCGGCGTGCTGTTCATCCTGTTCTTCAGCATCTACCTCGGCTGGCTGCCGTTCGTCTACCGCGCCGACCTCTCCGAGACCGGCTGGAACTGGTGGGTGGCGCAGTTCAAGCAGTCGATCATGCCGATCACCGTGCTCGGGCTGTTCCAGGCCGCCAGCTGGATGCGCTACGTGCGCTCGAGCGTGCTCGACGTGGTGCGCCTCGACTACGTGACGACGGCGCGCAGCAAGGGCCTGCCCGAGCGCGTCGTCATCAACAAGCACGTCGTCCGCAACGCGCTGATCCCGGTCGTCACGCTGGTCGCGCTGCAGATGCCGGCGGTGTTCGGCGGCGCCATCGTCACCGAGCAGATCTTCCGCATCCCCGGCATCGGCAGCCTGCTCATCGACGCCATCCTGCGCAACGACACGCCGGTCATCATGGCTGTGACCTTCGTCTTCGCGATGCTGGTGATCGTGTTCAACCTCGTCGCCGACATCCTCTATGGCTGGCTCGATCCCCGCATCTCCTACCGCTGACGCGGTGGCCCCGGCCACGCCGCGCCGCAAGGCGCGCGGCCCCTGGGCCGAGGCCTGGCACCGGTTCAAGCGGCACCGGCTCGCCTACTGGAGCCTGTTCGTGCTGGGCACGCTGGTGCTGGCGGTGCTGTTCGGGCCGCTGGTCTACAAGGTCGGCATCAACGACATCGACTTCCAGGCGCGGCTGGCCGGCCCGAGCATGAAGCATCCGCTCGGCACCGACGACCTCGGGCGAGACGTCCTGGCACGCGTGCTGTACGGCGGCCGCATCTCGCTGGCGGTCGGCATGGCGGCGATGCTGATGGCGGTGACCGTCGGCGTCCTCATCGGCTCGCTCGCCGGCATCGCGCGGGGCTGGCTCGACGCAGCGCTGATGTGGGTCACCGACCTGTTCCTGAGCCTGCCGCAGCTGCCCCTGCTGCTGCTGCTGATCTTCCTGTTCCGGGAGCCCTTGAAGAAGGCGTTCGGGCTCGAAGTCGGCATCTTCATCCTCATCGTGCTGGTGATCGGCGGCTTCCGCTGGATGCCGGTGGCCCGGCTGGTTCGCGCGCAGTTCTTCAGCCTGCGCGAGAAGGAGTTCGTCGAGGCCGCGCGCGCCCTGGGTGCCAGCACCAGCCGGCAGGTGCTGCGCCACATCTTGCCCAACAGCCTGGGGCCGGTGATCGTGGCAGCGTCGATCGACGTCGCCGCGGCCATCATCGCCGAGAGCACGCTGTCGTTCCTCGGCCTGGGCTTCCCGCCGGACATCCCGACCTGGGGTCGCATCCTCTACGACGGCCGCGACTACATGGACCTGGCCGTTCACTGGGCGCTGTTTCCGGGACTTGCGATCTTCCTCACTGTCCTGACCATCAATTTCATCGGCGACGGCCTGCGCGACGCGCTCGACCCACGCCGGGTTCTGTGACATGGCCCTGCTCGACATCCAGGGCCTGAAGACCCACTTCAAGACCGACGATGGCTGGCTGCACGCCGTCGACGGCGTGGACATCTCGATCGAGGCCGGCCAGACCGTCTGCGTCGTCGGCGAAAGCGGCTGCGGCAAGAGCGTCATGGCCAAGACGGTGATGAAGCTGATCGACATGCCGCCGGGCAGGATCGTCGCCGGCCGCGTCCTGTGGCAGGGCCGCGACCTGGTTCCCGCGTCGGCCGACGAGATGCGCAAGGTGCGGGCGAAGGAGATCGCCATCATCTTCCAGGAGCCGATGACCAGCCTGAACCCGGTCTACAGCGTCGGCGAGCAGATCGCCGAGAGCGTGCGGCTGCACGAGGGCCTGAGCCGCAAGGCGGCGATGGACCGCGCCGTCGACATGCTCCGGCTGGTGCGCATCCCCACCGCCGAGCAGCGCGTGCACGACTACCCGCACCAGTTCAGCGGCGGCATGCGCCAACGCGTGATGATCGCCATCGCGCTGGCCTGCAACCCGAAGCTGCTGATCGCCGACGAGCCGACGACGGCGCTCGACGTGACGATCCAGGCCCAGATCCTCGACCTGATCGGCGATCTGAAGGCGCGCCTGGGCATGTCGGTGATGCTGATCACGCACGCGATGGGCGTGGTTGCCGAGGTGGCGCAGCGCGTCGTCGTCATGTACGCAGGGATGGTGGTCGAGGAGGCCAGCGTCGAGGAGCTGTTCGCCAACCCGCGCCACCCTTACACGCAGGGCCTGATCCGCTCGATCCCGCGCATCGACACGGCGGCGTTGCACAAGGTGCGCCTCGAGCAGATCCCCGGCACGGTGCCCAAGCTCATCGAGCCCGGCGACGGCTGCCGCTTCGCGAGCCGCTGCCGGCATGCCGCGCCGGCCTGCGTCGGCGCCACCCCGGCGCTGCGCGAGCCGGTGCCCGGGCACAAGGTCCGCTGCATCTTCGATGTCCTTCCTGCGTCGGCCGTGCCGGTTCCGGCATGAGCACGCCGCTGCTCCAGGTCAAGGACCTGGTCAAGCGCTTCCCGATTCGCGGCGGCTTCCTCGGCCGCGAGGTCGAAAACGTGCACGCCGTCAGCGGCGTGAGCTTCGATCTGCAGGCCGGCGAGACGCTCGGGCTCGTGGGAGAGTCGGGCTGCGGCAAGAGCACGACCGGGCGCTGCATCCTGCGCCTGCTCGAGCCCACCTCCGGCGAGGTGTGGTTCGAAGGGCAGAACGTGACCCGAGCCGGCGCCGACGAGCTGCGCGCGCTGGCGCGTGACATGCAGATCATCTTCCAGGATCCGTACGCATCGCTGAACCCGCGCATGACGGTGGGCGCCATCGTGGGCGAGGCGCTCACCATCCACAAGCTGACGAAGGACCGGGCCGAGTACGAGGCGCGCATCGTCGCCCTGCTGGAAACCGTCGGCCTGTCGGCCGATCACATGCAGCGTTATCCGCACGAGTTCTCCGGCGGCCAGCGCCAGCGCATCGGCATCGCCCGCGCCCTCGCCGTCGACCCCAAGCAGATCGTCTGCGACGAGGCCGTGTCGGCGCTCGACGTCTCGATCCAGGCCCAGGTCATCAACCTGCTCGAGGACCTGCAGCAGAAGCTCGGTCTCACCTACATCTTCATCGCCCACGACCTGTCGGTGGTCGAGCACATCAGCGACCGCGTCGCCGTGATGTACCTCGGCCGCATCGTCGAGCTCGCTTCGGCGAGGCAGCTCTACACCCAGCCGCTGCACCCGTACACGGAGGCGCTGCTCTCGGCGGTGCCGATCCCGGACCCGAAGGTCAAGCGCAAGCGCATTCCCCTGCAGGGCGACGTGCCGAGCCCGATCCGGCCGCCGTCGGGCTGCCACTTCCACACGCGCTGCCCGATCGCCCAGTTCCCGCTCTGCAGCAGCGAGGCGCCGCCGCTGAAGCAGAGCGCCGATGGCCAGTGGGTGGCCTGTCACCTTCGCGGCTGATGGCTGGGGTTCTTGTTCGAACACCTTGTCGGCGCGCAGCAGCGAGTGCGGGCCCCGGATGCCGAGGGTCCGGGCTGTCTTCAGGTTGATCGGAACGTCGCCAGCAGACTCGAGCCATAGGAGAGGCCGCGCTCACCGACCTTGACCCGCACGCCGTCGGCGAATTGGCGAACCTGACGCTCGATGTTTCCCATGCTCGGCAGGGTCGGCAGTTCCACAGCCTGGCCGACAGGACTTTGTTGAGGTTCGATAAAGAAGGTCCAGGCTGTGCGAAATCTCGCACTGCCACGGCGACCCGGCCCGACGGCCTCAAACCCACGTTGCACCTGCCGATGTGAGAGAGTGACACTTTCCCATCCGGTCAAGGTGAATGTCGATGATCGCTCGTGCACCGCCGAACGAGGCGTCCAACCGCAGGTCGTTCCAGCGGAAGGCCCTGCGTCAGCCGGCGACGATCGTCCACGCCGACCAGACCCTGCAGGTGCGCACTTGGGATCTCAGCCTCGAAGGCATGAGCCTGCTGTCGCCGCGGCCGATGCCGCCCGGTCGGCACTGCAGCGTGAGCTTCGTCGTGCCGCTGGCCGGCGGCGAGCGCAACGTCACGCTGCCCCTGAAGATCGTCTACTCGTCCTATACCGGGCCCGAGGCTTTCAAGGTCGGTGCAGTATTCGCCAGCCTCGATGCCGAGGTGGCCGAGGCCATCCGCTCGTTCGTCGAGAGCCCCTGAGGATCGCGCGGGGCGGGCTCTTCCCCCGGCGGCGAGCACGCCCGGGTCTGCGCGCATGACGACCCGACCCCTGCACTCCCCGACCACCCTCACCGTCACGGCGCTGCAGGCGCCGGGGAGCCCCTGGCCGCCGGCCCGTCACCGCGTCGAAGGCGGCCGCGACGACGCGCTCCCGCGTGGAACCCGGCTGCACGAGTTCGAGGTCCTCGACGTGCTGGGCGCCGGCGGCTTCGGCATCGTCTACCTCGCACTCGATCACACGCTGCGCCGATCGGTGGCGGTGAAGGAGTACCTGCCGGTCGACCTGGCGCGACGCACGGAGACCTGGACCGTCGCCCCGCGCAGCGAACCGGACGCATCGTCCTACGCCGCCGGCCTTCAGTCCTTCATGAGGGAGGCGCAGCTCCTCGCCGGCTTCGACCACCCGTCGCTCGTCAAGGTGCACCGCTTCTGGAAAGCCAACGGCACGGCCTACATGGTCATGCCGCACTATCCGGGCCGCACCCTGAAGGAGGTGCAGCGGACCACCGGCGCACTGCGCGACGAGCAGTCCCTGCGCCGCCTGCTCCACCCGCTGCTCTGTGCCCTGGAAGTGCTGCACGAGGCCCGCGTCTTCCACCGCGACATCTCGCCGGACAACGTCATCGTGCAGCCCGACGGCAAGCCCGTGCTCCTCGACTTCGGCTCGGCCCGTCACGTCGTCGGCGACCGGACCCAGGCGCTGACGGCGATGTTCAAGCCGAGCTTCGCGGCGATCGAGCAATACGGCGACGTCCCCGGGCTGAAGCAGGGTGCCTGGACCGACCTGTACGCGCTCGCCGGCGTCATGCACTTCATGATCACCGGATCGCCCCCGGTCCCTGCGGCGCTGCGCGCCGTCAACGACGCGCAGCCGCGCCTCGCCGCGGCCTCTGCCGGCAAGAGCGGGCTGTCGATGGCCGTGCTGCAGGCCCTCGACAGGGCGCTCGCGGTGCGGCCCGACGATCGGCCGCAGTCCGTGCAGGGGTTCAGGGACGTGCTGGACGGCCTCGCTGCGGCGCCGAACTGCCGCCTCGAGCCCGCGCCGGCATCGGCTGCCGCATCCGTCGCTGCGTCGGTGGCCCCGGCGGCGCCGCTCGTCGCCCGCCTGCCGGGTCGCCGCTGGATGCAGCGGGCCGTCGCCGTGGCCGCCGTCGGCGCGGGCGTGTGCCTAGCGATCTGGGCCCGGCACGTGCCGGCGGGCGCCGGGACAGCGAACGCGGTGTCCAGCCTGCCGTCGCCGCCAGTCCCTCCTTCAGCCGCCGCAGAACTGCAGAAGAGCGCCGCGCCCGCGCCGATCATGCAGCCCCGTCGTGCGCCGGCGGTGGCGGCAGCGGTCAGCGCCGATGCAGACGAAGCCCCCGGACTGGCCGCGAGGCCACCGATGCAGCGCAAGGAAACCCGCGCGTCCGCTGCAGTCCCCCGCCCGACACCAGCGGCCGCGCCGGCCCCGCGCTCGGTCGCGGCGGGGCGCGAGCTCGGTCCGCGCGATCTCTGCGGCGACCGGAATTTCCTGTCGATGGCGACCTGCATGGACCGCCAGTGCCAGGAGCCCGGGTTTCGCTCGCACGCCCAGTGCGAGTCGTTCCGCCGCTATGCCGAGACGCGGCGCCAGTCGGAGCTGGCCCGCTAGGGACTCACTCGAAAGGCACGAAGCTCGACGGCAGCGCCAGCCGGTCCTGACCCACGTCGGCGTCGATCCAGGCCTTCGCGGCAGCGATGACGCGCGCCTTCGCCTCGTCCTCGGTGGCGTAGGTCTCGAGATCCAGGAAGCGCTGCGACCTCGTCCGGCCACCGTCGAGCGCCATGATCGCCGCGCGAGCCTTGAACCGGCCCGTCTCCGTCTGCGTGGTCACGTCGGCGAAGGTGTAGCCCTTGTAGATGGCACGCATGAAGTCTCGATACCTCGATCCGGAAAAGAGAAATTCTGTGACGACGGCGGCTCCGGGGCACGGATGTAACTGTGACGAACACGCAATTCGATACAAATGCACGGCCCACGCAGTCCACCTCGCCTGCAAGCGCCGTCCATGCCGCCCCAGGCGCCGTTCAGCCGATCGCGCGCAGCAAGGGGCCGAGATCGAAGCGGCCGGCCGGTTCGAGCAGCGGCGCCCACAAGTCGCCGACCGCGGCGATCCGCCCCGGCATGTTGCGCAGGTCGAAGTCCTCGATGCGGGCCCCGGCATCGAGCTCGTCCCAGCTGATCGGCGCGGACACCGTCGCCAGCGGTCGCGGCCGCGGCGAGTAGGCCGAGGCGAGCGTGCGGCCCCAGGCGTTCTGGTTGTAGTCGACGAGGATCCGGCCGGCGGGCCGCTTCGCGATGCGGTATTCGGCCGTGATGAGATCCGGACGCAGCGCGGCGATGTCGAAGGCGAAGCGCTTGGCGAAACGCCAGACCTCCTTCTGCGTAGGCCCCCTCACGATGGCGACGTACACGTGCAGCCCGCGCGAGCCCGTCGTCTTCACGAGCGGCTCCATGCCGAGGCCCTGCAGCGCCTTGCGCACGAGCGTCGCCGTCTCGACCACGCCTTCGTAGGTCGCCTCGGGCACCGGGTCGAGGTCAAAGTGGAGGACGTCGGGACGGTCGACATCGTCGCAGCGCGCGTACCAGGGGTTGAGGTCGATGCAGCCGAGGTTGACGACCCACAGCAGCGAGGCGAGGTCCTGGATCATCGGGAAGTCGATGACGCTGCCGGAGGCGTGCTCGATGGCGCAGGTCTCGATCCACTCCGGTCGGGGCGACGGCGCCCGCTTCATGAAGAAGGGCTCGCCGGCCGCGCCGTCCGGGTAGCGCTTCATGACCATGGCACGGTCGGCCAGGTGCGGCAACAGCACGGGCGAGACATCGGCGTAGTACTGCAGGAGCTCGCGCTTGACGATGCCGGCCTCGGGCCAGAACGGCTTGTCCAGGTTGGTGAGGCGGACCGGCCGGCCGCCGATGTCGACGACGGCGTCCTTGCCGAGGGGGATCTGCACGGCAACCCCGCCCGCCGCAGGCCGACGGCGCTTGCCCGAGTCTGGCTTCGCGGCGGAAGCACGCGAGCCCGCGGCGCGGGAAGGCTTCGCGGGGTGGTGGTCGCGCGTGGCGCGCGGCTGCGTCGGTTCGTTCATCCGCCCAGCATAGGCGCTGCCGCTCTACCGGGCTTGCGGCGTGCCCTCATCGCGCCGGAATGCCGAGGCCGGCGAAGTGGACGACCCAATCGCGCACCGGGTCGATGCCGACCAGCGCCGCTGCCTCGTCGTCGTAGAACGCGCCCACCGCGCAGGCGCCGAGACCCCGCGCACCGGCTTCGAGGTAGATCCGTTCGCCCACCAGGCCCGCCTCGAGGAAGGCGTGCCGATAGCCGCGGGCGGCGCCGAGCGGGTCGGCGGCGAAGGCGCTGCGGTTGATCGAGAGAACGAAGGCCACCGCCGCGTCGCCGATGACGTCCTGGTCGAGGGCCGCGGCACGCGCGGCGTCGCGCAGGTCGGCGCCGGTGCGCCGCGGCAGCAGCGCATGCCGCAGCGGGTCGTACCGGTACGCGCCCGGCATGATGCCCTCGGCGGCGTGCACCACGAGGTCGATGCGAACCGCTGGCGACCACACCGGCGCCGGGCCCGCCATGTGCGCCAGCACGCCGGCGAGCGCGTCGCGCGGCAGCGGCGTCCGCGCAAATCGCCGCAGCGACCGGCGGGTCGCCATCACCTGCAGCACGTCGGCTCGGGCCGGCTCGACCGACGGCAGCAGGACGGCGTCCGTCGGCAGGGCCTGCGCGGCGACCGGCGGGCCGGGCGGCGAGCCGGGGCGACGTGGCGCCGCCTCCAGCGACGTCGCGGCATGAACCGCCCCGGTCACGCCCAGCGCCCCGTGATCGGGTGCGAGCGAGGGTGGCTGCCAGCGCGGCCCGAGAGCTGCGGCCGAGGGCGGCTCCCATCGGCTCGAGCCCGCCGGGTCCGGCTGCCAGGCGGCCAGCGCGAGCACGCCCTCTTCGGCCGGGTCGATGCCGAGGGCGACGGCGGTCCTCGCCTCGTCGAAGGCGGCGACGAAGCGCAGTGCGGCCCCGGCTGCGGCAGCGGCCACGCGCAGGTTCTCCAGGGTGTGACCGAGGTCGGCGAGCACGTAGCGGTAGGCCCGGTCCCGGTACTTGTAGCCCGTGCGCCGGAAGACGGCGGTGGCGACGACGAGCCCGGGCGCCCTGTCGGCGCCGGATCGGCGCCGGCGTCGAGCGCCGCGGCCTCGGCGGACGCGTCGCCGACCCGTTCGAGCGCGTGCCCCTGCGCGTCGTAGTGCCAGATCCCGCGCGCGAGGCCGGCCACGTCACGGGCCACGACGTACAGCTCGGCCGGGAACAGCGCCCCGGACGAGGGCGAGGTGCGAAGCTGCAGGCCACCGCGCACCGCGCTCACGCCGGTGCCGTGCCAGAGCACGCTGCCGAGCGTGCCGAGGCCGGAGAGCTCGTCCTCCCTGCCGCCGGGCCGCGGCAGGGCGACCCGCAGCGCCCCCGGGTAGGCCTTGAACGGCGCCGGCGCGTCGCCCCAGTCGACCCCGGGCGCGCGCAGGAACACGCCGGCCCGCGAGTGCGAGGACACGGCGTGAAAACGCTCGACCCGCGCCAGCGCCGCCGCGCCCGGGTCGGCAACGGCCTCGCCCGGCGGCCGCGCGACAGCTTCGGGCCGCAGCAAGCTGCGGCCCTGGCGCAGGCCGAGAGCGAAGGCGGCGCCCGTGGCGATGACGACGCCGAGCCCGGCGAGCGCGCCGCGGCGGCTCGATGCGGTGATCGGCCCGGCGACGGCTGCGGGCGGGGGTCCGCCGGCCTGTCCGGCCCGAGGCTGCCTCAGGAAGCGCCAGACGACACGGAAGTTGAAGACAAGATGCAGCGTGACGAGCAGCAGGGTGCCGTAGCCGAACAGGTAGTGCCAGTCGAACACCGGAAGCTGCTGGTTCGCGACCCAGAAGATGCCGAGCCCGGCTGTCGCGAGCACGTAGCCGAGCAGCAGCACGCTCGAGCCGACGTTGATCGCGTGCCGCGACGGCGTCCTGCCGCGCAGCATCTGCACGCCGAGCCAGGCAGCGCCCAGCAGCAGCGGCAGCGCGACCCAGAGCAGCTTCGGCATCGCCATGTCCGTCGTCGGCCTGCCTACGGCCTTGCAACGCCTAGCGCGAGGCGCCCTCCACCCACGTCGCGTAGGCCGCATCGATGGGGCCGACCGGCATCGCGTAGATGGCAGGCAGCTCGTAGGGATGCAGATCCCGGATCGCCGCCTCGACCGCGTCGTAGCGCCCCGGCACCGTCTTGAGCCAGAGGCGGAACTCGCCGTCGTCGCGGGTCCCGCCATCCCAGCGGTAGAAGCTCTCGATCTCGGCGATCTGCGCGCAGGCGACGAGCTGCCGCTCGACCAGGGTGCGCGCCATCGCGCGCGCTTCGGCGCGGGTGCCGACGGTGGTCACGACGACGATGGCGCGGGCTGGGTCCATGCTGCATCCTCCGCCAACCACTCTAGCGCCGCATCCATGGCTTTTGCCGACGCCGGACAATCCAGCCGTGCTGCCCGGCCCCGACCAGCTCGCCCTCTTCGGCGAGCTCCCCGAGAACGCCGGCCCGGCGCTGCCGGACGGCTGGGCCTACCGGCCCGATTTCATCGATGCGGACGAAGAGGCCGGCCTGCTGGCGGCGATATCGGCCTTGCCGCTGCAGGAGGCGCGCTACAAGGGCTACACCGCGCGCCGCCGCGTCGCCGGCTTCGGCCTCTCGTACGACTTCGACGACAACCGGCTGCTGCCTGCGCCCGCCATGCCGGCCGCCTTCGAACCGGTGCGCGCCCGCGCCGCGGCGTGGGTCGGCGTCGCCCCGGACGCGCTCGGCGGCGTGCTCGTCGCCGAGTACCGGCCGGGCGTGCCCCTTGGCTGGCATCGCGACGCGCCCGACTTCGAGACCGTCGTCGGCGTCTCGCTGGCGGGCACGGCGCGGATGCGCTTCCGGCGCTACCCGCCCCTGCAGCCGAAGAAGGCCGACGTCCTCTCGCTCGAGCTCGCGCCGCGCTCGGCCTACGTGCTCCGCGCCGAGGCACGCTGGGGCTGGCAGCACAGCGTCGCGCCGACGCCGGCGCTGCGCTACTCGATCACCTTCCGCACCACGAGAACCGCTCGATGACCGAAGCCGCCAGGCCGCGCCGGCCGCCCGCCGACCCGCAGAAGTTTCGCGTCGACGTGCAGCCCAGCCGTATCGACGGCCACGGCGCGTTCGCCGGCGAGGCGATCCCCGGACGGCGCAAGATCGGCGAGATCCGCGGCGAGGCCATCAGCGTGCGCGAGGCGCGACGGCGCGCGCGGCCGCTGGCCCGGATCATGATCGTCGAGGTAAGCGAGAAGCGGGCCATCGATGCATCGGCATCGACCGACCCGCTCCGCTTCACCAACCACTCGTGCGCGCCCAACGCCGTGCTGCGCATCCGCCAGGGCCGCGTCGAGCTCTACGCGATGCGCGCCATCGCCGCCGGCGAGGAACTGACGGTCGACTACGGCGAGTCGCACCACGAAGGCAGGCTCGCCTGCCACTGCGGCGCGCCGCGCTGCGCCGGCCGGCTGTAGCGGGAGGCCGCTCGCACCGGGCCGCCGCGCCGGGCCTCAGCGAACGGCGATCTCGGCCAGCGTCATCTCGGCGAAACCGGCGCGCTGCCAGAGCGCGGCGAGGTCGGGCTGCGGCTCGATCAGCAGGCGGGCGATCAGCGGCTCGGCCCGCGTCGTCGCCGGATCGCACAGCAGCACGTGGCGGGCGTTGCCGGACTCGGCCAGGCGACCGACCCAGTCGAGCGCGACCAGGTGCTCGAGGACGGGATCGCTCTGCAGCGGGTCGGTGCCGACGGCGGCGGCGAGCTGCTCGCCCGTCAGGCCGTGCCGGCCGCCCGCGCGCGCGCTGTCGAGGGCGCCGACCAAGGCAAGCGCGATGTGGAACTGCACGCCGGGCGCATCGCTCCAGCGCGACAAATGCCTGCCGAGCAAGGGCGCGTAGGCGGCGATGACGGCACCGCCCAGGACGATGACCCAGCCGAGGTAGATCCAGACCAGGAAGATCGGCAGGGTCGCGAAGGCGCCGTAGATCATCGAGAACGACGGCACGGCCGCGAAATAGAACGTCATCAGGCGCTTCGCGACGGCCATGCCGACGGCGACGAAGAGGCCGCCAGCGAGCGCATGGCGCCATCGCACGCGGGTGTTGGGCACGAACCGGAAGAGCGCGGCGACACCGACGACGTGCAGCACGAACTCGGCCGTCCACACCAGCACGCCCATGCCGCTCGGCATCGAGCCGACGAAGCCGCGCGAGGCCGACACTGCGTACGACGTCCCGGCCAGGCTCGCCGCGGCGAGCAGCGGGCCGAGCGTCACGGCGGACCAGTAGACGAGCACCCGCTGCGCGATCGGGCGCGGCCGGCGCACGCGCCAGATCGCGTTGAGGGCGCGGTCGATCGTCAGCATCATCGCCAGCGCGCTGACCACGAGCGCCACCAGGCCGACGATGCCGAGCTGGCTGGCCCGGCTCGAGAACTGGTTGATCGCCCGCAGCACCGGCCGGGCGATGGCGTCGGGCACGAGCGCCTGCAGAAAGTAGCTCTGCAGCGCCTCCTCCATCGTCGCGAACATGGGAAAGGCGGAGAACAGGGCCAGCATCACGGTGACCAGCGGCACCAGCGAGATGGTCGTGGTGAAGGTCAGGCCGCCGGCGGTGAGCGCCAGACGCTCGTCGCCGAAGCGATGCGCCAGCATGCGCAGCGTCGCCAGCCAGGGCCACGCCTGCAGGGTCGCGATCAGGCGTGCGGCGGAGGCCTTCACCCTGTGCGGTCGACGCCGTGCGAGGCCGGTGCGCGCTGCATTGCTGGCATCATAAGCAGCGATGAACGACGCTCCGGCCCTGCCGGGCACGGTGCAGTGGACGCGAGCCCTCGCGGTCGCCGCGACCCTGGCCCTGATCGCTCTCGGCCTGGCCTGGGAGCTGGTGCTGGCGCCGACCGGGCGCGGCACCCTGGCCTTGAAGGTCGTGCCCCTCCTGATTCCCGTGCCGGGGCTCTGGCGCATGCGCCTCTACACCTACCGATGGGTCAGCCTCCTGGTCTGGCTGTACGTGGCCGAGGGTGCGGTGCGGGCGACCAGCGAGCACGGCATCGGCGCCGGCCTGGCGGCGCTCGAGCTGGCCCTGGCGCTGCTCCTCTTCATCGCTTGCGCCTTCCACGTCCGCACGCGCCTGCAGCGGGCGCACCCGACATGACCCTGATCGAGACGCTGCGCGTGGCCGTCGGCGCGAACCACGTGCTGACCGAGGGCGACCTCTCCGCCTGGGAGGTCGACTGGCGCAAGCGCTTTCACGGCCGCGCCCTCGCGGTGGTGCGACCGGGCACGACCGCCGAGGTGGCGGCCGTGGTGGCTGCATGCCGCGCCGCCGGCGTAGGCATCGTCCCGCAGGGCGGCAACACCGGCCTGGTCGGCGGCTCGGTCCCCGATGCAGGCGGGCAGCAGATCCTGCTGTCGATGACGAGGCTGAAGCGCATCCGCGCCGTCGACGTCGCGAACCTGACCCTCACTGCCGAGGCCGGCTGCGTGCTGCAGGACGTCCAGGCCAAGGCGGCGGAGCATGGCCTCCTGTTCCCGCTCAGCCTCGCCGCCCAGGGCAGCTGCACGATCGGCGGCAACCTGGCGACGAACGCCGGCGGCACGCAGGTCCTGCGCTACGGCAACGCCCGCGAGCTGTGCCTCGGCCTCGAAGTCGTCACCGCCGACGGGCGCGTCTGGGACGGCCTCAGCGGCCTGCGCAAGGACAACACCGGCTACGACCTGCGCGACCTGCTGATCGGCAGCGAAGGCACGCTCGGCATCATCACCGCGGCAACGCTGAAGCTTCACCCGCGCCCGGCCGCCGTGATGACGGCGATGGCCACCCTGCCCTCGCTGCAGGCGGCGGTCGACCTGCTTTCGCTCGCGCACGAGCGCCTCGGCCCGGGGCTGACCGGGTTCGAGGCGATGAACACACTCTCGCTCGACCTCGTGCGCAAGCACTTCCCCCATGTGCGCCAACCGCTTTCTCGGGCAGCTTGGACGGTGCTCGTCGAGCAGTCGGACGCGGAGAGCGAGGCGCACGCCTCGGCCGCGCTCGAAGCGCTGCTCGCCTCTGCGTTGGAGCGGGGCCTGGTCGACGATGCCGCCATCGCCGCCAGCCTCGAGCAGGCGAAGTCGATGTGGCACATCCGCGAATCGATCCCGATGGCGCAGAACGCCGAGGGGCAGAACATCAAGCACGACATCGCCCTGCCGGCCTCGGCCATCGTCGACTTCGTGGCCGCCACCGACGCCGCGCTGCAGCGCGCCTTCCCGGGCGTCCGCCTCGTCGACTTCGGACATCTGGGCGACGGCAACCTGCACTACAACGTGCAGGGCCCCGAGGACGAGCCTGCCGGCGCTTTCCTGCAGCGCTGCGAGCACGCCATCCACGCCATCGTCTACGACGCTGTCGTCGCGCGCGGCGGCTCTGTCTCGGCCGAGCACGGCATCGGCACGCTGAAGCGCGAGGAGCTCGCCCTGCGCAAGTCGCCGGTGGCGCTGGACATGATGCGCGCCATCAAGCAGGCGCTCGACCCCGACGGCGTGCTGAATCCCGGCCGGGTCCTGGCGCCGTCGCTTCCGCGTTCCTGACCAGCCACTCGGTGAAGGCCCGGATCTCCGGCCGCGCCGCCGAAGCCGGCGCGACCAGCATGTAGTAGCCGCGCGGCGAGACGACGCTCTCGCTGAAGGGCACGACGAGCTTGCGGCTGCGCAGGTGGCTCTCGATGAGTGGCAGTCGGCCGAGCGCCACACCTTGCCCGGCCAGGGCGGCCAGGATCAGCTGGTCGTACGACGAGAAGTGAAGCACGCCGGCCGGCTGCAGGCCGGCCAGGCCCATCGCCTGCAGCCAGAGATCCCAGTCGTGCAGCGGGTTCCTGGCGTCGGGCTCCATGCGCAGCAGGGTGTGGCCGGCGAGGTCGGCCGGGCGCAACAGCGGTGCGCGCGACGGGCCGCGCAGGCGCGGGCTGCAGACCGGGAACACGGTCTCGCCGAACAGGCGAACGCCGACCCCGCCCGGGGCCGTGACCGACTGGTAGCGCACCGCCACGTCGACGCCGCCGCGCCTGAGATCGGCGAGCGCGTTGACCGCCGAGATGCGCACGTCGACATCGGGATGCGCGGCAACGAAGCTGGCCAGGCGGGGGATCAGCCACAGGCCGGCGAAGCCGGGCGTCGTCGTCACCACGACGGTCCTGACCCGCTCCCTCTGCGTCAGCTCGCGCGTCGCGCGGTCGAGCCGGTCCAGCGCCTCCGCAGTGGCGGCGTGGAAGGTGCGGCCTTCGTCGGTGAGCGCAAGCGCGCGGTGCATGCGCCTGAACAGCACCACGCCGAGCCGCTCCTCGAGGGCCTGGATCTGCCGGCTCACTGCCGACTGCGTGAGGGCGATCTCCTCGCCGGCGCGGGTGAAGCTCAGGTGCCGGGCCGCGGCATCGAAGGCGACGAGCAGCTCGAGCGGGGGCAACTGGTGGAGGCGGCTCACCCGGGCCTCGCCTTGCATGCGCGCAATGCATGCTTGCCATTCGCAACGACCGTTTGTGGCCGGTCGCGCGAAGCCGAATACTTGCTTCCGAGGGCCTGCCAAACAGAACCGGAACGGGCCCTCGCTGCATGCATCCGGTTCATGCTACAGGAGAACGTGATGAACAACGACCTGCTACTGGGCGCCTCGCGGATCGGCAAGGGCCGCATCCACCCCGTCGCCAGGCCCGTCGGCCGGCGTGTCGAATGCCTGAGCGGCGTGCTGTGGGTGACGCAGGACGGCGATCGGCGCGACATCATCCTCGAGGCGGGTGACGCCTTCGCCTTCGACCGCGCCGAGGGCGTGCTGATCAGCGCCCTGCAGGACTCGAGCTACCTGCTACTCGACGGCGGCGCCCGCGCGCATCACTGAACCGGCCCCTTGAGCGCGTCGGGGATCGGCAGGGGCATGACCTCGATGCCCTCCTCGCGCAAGGCCTCGGCGTCCTCGCGCGAGGCCCGGCCGCGGATGCCGCGCTCCTCGACCTCGCCGTAGTGGATGCGGCGGGCTTCCTCGGGGAAACGCTCGCCGACGTCCTCGGTCGACTTCATCACGTGGCGCAGGGCGCGAAGCCACTGCGACTGCAGCGTCATCTCGTGGCCCGCTTCGGGCTGGCTGGCTGGCGCCCTTGCGCTGTGCCGGCTGACGTTCAGTCGAGGGGCGCTGGGCAGCCGCAACACCCGGGTGTCGCCGCAGATCGGGCAGGCGACGCTGGCGCTCTCGGCCTGCGCGACGAAGTCGTCTTCCGATGCGAACCAGCCTTCGAAGGCATGGTCGAGGCCGCAGCGCAGGTTCAGGACCTTCATGCTGCATTATCAGCATCGGCACCGCGAAAGCATGCCATCCGGGGGAGCCGACCGTCAGACGCGCTGCCAGTCCAGCGGCCAGCGGCCGGCGCGCCAGTTCTGCAGCCAGAGCAGGCCGACCAGCGTCTTGGCGTCGGTCAGGCGACCGTCGCGAACGGCGACGTCGAGCTCGTCGACCGTGGCCTCGAAGACGTCGAGGAACTCGCCGGTGTCGAGCCGTCGTTCGCCGCGCTCGAGACCTCGCGCGAACCAGACCTCGATGATCTCGTCGGAGTAGGCGATGGCGTTGTGCGTCACGCCGGCGCGGGCCCACTCCGCGGCGCGGTAGCCGGTCTCCTCGGCGAGCTCGCGCACGGCGCAGGACAGGACCGGCTCCGATGCCTCCAGCTTGCCGGCCGGAAACTCCAGCATCGCCTTCTTCATCGGGTAGCGCCACTGGCGCTCGACGACGACCCGCCCGTCGTCGAGCAGGGGCACGATCATCACCGCACCCGGGTGGACGATGTACTCGCGGCGGGCGCTCGTGCCGTCGGGCAGGCCGACCCGGTCCTGGCGCACGTCGAGGAAGGCGCCGCGCCAGACCGAGATCGACTCGAGCGTCGTCTCGCGCAGGTGGGCCATGCCGGCGTCGGCCGACGCCGAGGTGCCTGGCGGGCGCGCGCTCATGTCGCGAACATCTGGACGATGGCCTGCTCGCAGAGCCGCATGAGGCCGCCGGGCAGGATGCCGAGCAGCAGCACCGCAGCGCCGTTCAGCGACAGCATGATGCGGACATCCCTGGCGCCGCCGAGGGGGTGAGCGTCGACCGGCTCCTCGAAGTACATGACCTTGACGACGCGGAGGTAGTAGAAGGCGCCGAGCAGCGACAGTACGACGGCCACCA
>NZ_JANODC010000170.1:0-3867 GCF_031412495.1 Rhizobacter sp.
CGACACCGGCTTCATCGACCGCATCGCCGCGCAGTACGAAGGCGAGAGGGGCAAGGACTTCCACTTCGCCTATCACCTCGCGCCGCCGCTGACGGCGAGCAAGAACGCCGCCGGCGAGCTGCAGAAGCGGCGCTACGGGCCGTGGATGTTGAGCGCGTTCCGCGTCCTGGCGCGCCTGAAGTTCCTGCGCGGCACGCCGCTCGACCCGTTCGGCTACGCCGAGGAGCGGCGCACCGAGCGCGAGCTGGTGCAGGAATACCGCTCCTCGATCGAGGAGATCCTGCGCTCGCTCGGCCCCGCCAACGTGGCCCTGGCGCTCGAGATCGCGCGCATCCCCGAGATGATCCGCGGCTTCGGCCACGTGAAGGCACGCCATCTCGAGGCGGCGCGGCCGAAGTGGGACGCGCTCATGGCCGACTGGCGCGCCGGCCCGCTTCGCCTGCCCGGCGGCGTCGGCGACACGGTGACGCTCGACACCGGCCCCGACACGCTGCCGCTGGCGCAGGGCACCGACTCCCGCCTCTCGGCCTGATCCGGGCCGGGGCGGCAGCCGCCGCCCCGGGGGCGCGGCCGTCCCGCGCCGCTGCAGGCTGTCCGCGGCGGCGGCCGTTTCGTCGCAGCGGCGTGGGCGGCGTCGCGGCTCGCCCGTACAGTGGCCGCACCGGTCGACTTCCGTCCGGCCCCTTCGATGACGACTCCCCCGCCCCAGACGGATCCACGGGCCGCGCCGCCAACCTCGGTACCGGCGCCAGGACCGGCCGAGCCCGCCCGGCTGCAGAGCGGCTGGCAGCGCTTCGCCGCCCGTGCCCTCGCTCTCTTCCACGCCTACGCCAACTGGCTGGTCTCGATCTCGTGGAAGCGCTTCCTCGTCATCGCCGTCCTGGTCCTGATCGCCGCGGAGATCCTGCAGCAGCTGCCGCCCTTCAACCTGCCGATGCTGGGCCTGGCTTCGGACCCGCGGCCGCCCCTGCCGCCCCTGCCGCCGCTGCCTCCGGTGCCGCCACCGGGGGGCGCGGACGTGACGATCTCGATCGGCCGCGACGGCGTCCGCATCTCGCCGCGCGCCGCCTCCGCCGCCGGGCCGGCGACGTCGGCCGCACCGAGCATCGAGATCCGCCTGCCGCCCGGCGCCGACAGCGACGCCGTGCGCGAGGCCGTCGAGGAAGCCCGTGTCGCCGTGGCCGAAGCGATCCGCGAGGCGCAGCAAGAACGCGCGGAGGCAGCGCGCGAAGCCGCTGCCGAGGCCACGGCGGAAGGACGCGCCGGTGCACAGGTCCGGCAGGCGGTGCGCCGGGCGCGCACCGCTCGCCTCGGCGACTTCCTGGAAGAGATCGCCTGGCTGCTCGTCCTCGGCTCGGCGATCCTGAAGATCACCTACAAGGGCAAGATGCAGGCGGAGGTGAAGGCTGCCGTGGCCACCGAGACGGCCGAGTCGGAGCAGCTGAAGCGCCAGGTCGTGGAGGCGCGGATGGCGGCCATGCAGGCCCAGGTCGAGCCGCACTTCCTGTTCAACACCCTGGCCTCGATCGACCACCTGATCCAGACCGATCCGCCGCGGGCCAGCCAGATGCAGAAGAACCTGATCGCGCTGCTGCGGGCGTCGATGCCGTCGATGCGCGAGTCGCATCCGGGCGGGCACGACCTCGGTCGCGAGATGGCGGTCGTCCGCCCTTACGTCGAGATCCTGAAGGTGCGCATGGAAGACCGCCTGCAGGCCCGCATCGACGTGCCGAACGGGCTGCTCTCGGCCGAGTTCCCGCCGATGATGATCCAGTCGCTGGTCGAGAACGCGATCAAGCACGGCCTCGAGCCGAAGGCCGAGGGCGGCTCGCTCTCGGTGAATGCCGAGATCGTCGACGGCCAGCTCGCCGTCACCGTGGCCGACACCGGGCTCGGCTTCGGCAAGGCCCACACCGCCGGCACGGGCACGGGCCTGGCCAATATCCGCGACCGCCTGAAGCTGCTCTACGGCGACCGGGCCGCGCTGGTGGTCGCCGACAACGAGCCGACCGGCACCGTGGTCACCATCACCGTGCCCTACCAGGCCAGGCCGGTGCCGCCCGCAGCCGACCGATCCCGAGCCCCGACGAACACCGCATGACGACCATCACCGCGATCATTGCCGACGACGAACGCCTGCTTCGCGAGCAGCTGCGCGCGCGCCTGCTCGAGGTCTGGCCCGAGCTCGAGATCGTGGCCGAGGCCAAGAACGGCGCCGAGGCCGTGGCGCTGACGGAGACGCACCGTCCCGACATCGTCTTCCTCGACATCCGGATGCCGGGCATGACGGGCATCGAGGCGGCACGGGCGATCGCGCAGCTGCCCGTCGACGAGGACGGCGATGGCGCCGCCGCCGACCCGGCACGGCCTTGGCGGGGTTGCGAGATCGTCTTCATCACCGCGTACGACCAGTACGCCGTCGAGGCCTTCGAGCAGGGGGTCGTCGACTACGTGCTCAAGCCTGCCGATCGCGAGCGCCTGCAGGTCACGGTCGAGCGGCTCAGGAAGCGCATCGAGCAGCGCGCCGGCAGCGCGCCGCCCGACGCCGCCGGCATGCAGCAGCTGCTGCAGAAGCTCGCGGCGCAGATGAACCCGGCCTCGGCGCCGAAGATGAAGTGGGTCCAGGCGAGCGTCGGCTCGAGCATCCAGATGATCCCGGTCGAGGACGTGCTCTTCTTCATCTCGGACGAGAAGTACACGCGGGTGCAGACGGCCACGCTCGAGGCGCTGATCCGCAAGCCGATCAAGGAGCTGGTCGAGGAGCTCGACGCCGACCTCTTCTGGCAGATCCATCGCTCGACGCTGGTCAACACGCGCGCCATCGCCGGCGTCACGCGCGACCTGCGCGGCCGCCAGCTGGTGTCGGTGCGCGGCCGCCCCGAGAAGCTCGAGGTGAGCCGGAGCTACGTCGGGCTGTTCAAGGGCATGTAGGAGCGGGCCGGCCCGAAGGCTCGGCCCGGAGTCCCGTCACGACGCCTTCTCGGTCGCCGCCGCCGCCGCGGCGAGCTCCGCCCGCGCGGCCGCGGCGGCGCGCAGGGCCAGCAGCTTCGCACGCGGATCCTCGCCGGCGCGCGCCTCCTGCAGCTTCATCTCGCCGATGAAGCGGCTCGGCAGCGCCGCCGCCATCTCGCGGCCGCGCTTCCTGCGCCGGAGCGTGCTGACGGCGAGCGTCGCGCGGGCCCGGGTGATGCCGACGTACATCAGGCGGCGCTCCTCCTCGAGGCGCAGCGCGCTCGCCTCCTCGTCGTCGCTGCGGAACGGCAGCAGGCCCTCGTTGACCCCGGCGAGGAAGACGTGGCGCCACTCCAGCCCCTTGGCCGCATGCAGCGTCGACAGCGTGACGACGTTCTGGTCGTCACCGCGCTCGGCCAGGCTGACGATGACCGAGATCGTCTGCGCGACGTCGAGGACGCTGCGGGGCTCGACGGCCTCGTCGCCCTCGGCCGTCGCGCCCGAGCCGCCGCAGCGGCGGGCGATCCAGTCGACGAAATCGAGCACGTTGCTCCAGCGGCCGGCGGCGAGCGCCGGCGAGTCGTCGCCCTCGTGCAGGTGCGCCTCGTAGCCGATGTCCTTCAGCCAGACGAGCAGGAACTCCCGGGCCGGCTCGGCGCCGACGGTCTGCCGGGCCCGGTACTGCAGGTCGTTCACGCAGCGACCGAACTCGTGCAGGGCGCCGATCGAGCGCTGCGGCAGCGCCGTTCCCAGCGACTCGGCGAACAGGGCCGCGAATAGGCTGGTCTTCCAGCGCCCGGCGAAGGTGCCGAGCGAGGCCAGGGTCTGGTGGCCGATGCCGCGCTTCGGGCTCGTCACCGCGCGCAGGAAGGCCGGGTCGTCGTCGTCGTTGACGAGCAGGCGCAGCCAGGCGCA
>NZ_JANODC010000171.1:0-7216 GCF_031412495.1 Rhizobacter sp.
TCGAACATGAGCGGGATCTGGCCGCCGAGCAGGTCGGCCAGCGCGGGGGCGCTGCCCTTGTATGGCACGTGCTTCAGGTCGACGCCGGCCGCCTTGGCGAACATCTCGCCGGTGAGGTGGCCGGGCGTGCCGTTGCCGGCCGATCCGAAGTTGATGCTTCCCGGCGCGCGCCTGGCGGCTGCGATCAGATCGGCGACGCTGTTCCAGGGCGTGCCCGGGTGGACGACGACGGCCACCGGGGCCGAGGCGACGAGGCCGAGCGGCGTGAAGTCCTTCGTCGCGTCGTAGGGGAGCTTGCGGTAGAGGCTCGGGTTGATGGCATGCGTGCCGACCGTCCCCATGAGCAGGGTGTAGCCGTCGGCCGGGGCCTTGGCCACCGCATCGGCACCGATCGAGCCGCCGGCACCGCCGCGGTTGTCGACGACGACCTGCTGGCCCAGTGCCTCCGCGAGCATCTGCGCCAGCGGCCGGGCGACGATGTCGGTCGGGCCGCCCGCGGGGAAGGGGACGATCAGGCGCAGCGGCTTGGCCGGAAAGGTCTGCGCCCTGGCCGGCCAAACGAAGGAGGCCGCGGCGGCCGCGATGCCGGCGACGACGGCGCGACGCGGCAGCTCCACACGATCGGACCGGGAAGAAGGAAGGCTCATGCAGGGCTCCGGTGAACCAGCCGGATTCAACCACAGCGCCGTCGCCGGCCCGGGACCGCGCGCCTCAGTCGCCGACGATCTTGCGTTCCCTGATGATCGCGCCGAAGCGCTGGTAATCGTCTTTCGCCTTGGCGTCGAACTGCGCCGGCGTCATCGGCACGACGGCGCCGCCGAGCGCGCCGACGCGGTCGGCCACCGGCTTGGTGGCGAGGATGCGGTTGATCTCGGTGTTGAGCCGGTCGATCACCGGCTTCGGCGTTCCCGCAGGCGCGTAGAAGCCGAACAGCGTGTCGGCGTCGAAGCCCTTCAGCCCGGCCTCGTCGAGCGTCGGCACGTCGGGGTAGAGGCTCGAGCGCTGCAGGCTGCCGACGGCGAGCAGCTTCAGCTTGCCGGCCTGCACCTGCGCCAGGGCGACGCCGGGGTCGAGCAGGAAATCGACCTGGCCGCCGAGCAGGTCCTGCAGCGCCGGGGCGGCGCCGCGGTAGGGAATGTGCCGCGTCGAGGTGCCGGCCTGGCTGTTCATCATCTCGCCGGCGAGGTGCGGCGAGCTGCCGTTTCCGGGCGAGCCGTAGCTGAGCTTGCCCGGGTTCGCCTTGGCGTAGGCGATGAACTCCTGCACGTTCTTGGCCGGAAATTCCGGCTTGACGACGAGATAGACCGCGACGCGCGCGGCGGCCGCGACCGGCGTCAGGTCCTTGGCCGGGTCGAAGCTCATCTTCTGGTAGATGTGCGGGTTCACCGAGACCATGCCGCCCGAGCTCATGAGCAGCGTGTAGCCGTCCGCCGCCGACTTGGCGACGGCGTCGCCGGCGACGTTGCCGCCGGCACCGGTCCTGTTCTCGACGACCACCGGCTGGCCGAGCGTGTCCTGCAGCGGCTGGCTGACGAGCCGGGCGATCTGGTCGGCCGCTCCGCCCGGCGGGAAGCCGACGACGATGCGGATCGGCTTGGCCGGCCAGGCCTGCGCCGACGCCGGCGGCGGCAGCGCGGCGCCGGCGCCGAGCACGAGCAGCGGCAGGAGCAGGGCCGCGAGGGAGGCGAGCCGGCCGGGGGTGCGGTTGGAGGTCATGCGTCTTCCTTGTCTTTCGTGTGTTCGTCGATCAGGCGACCACCACCTCGACCAGCGCCGGCCCGGTCGAGCGCAGCGCCGCGCCGAGCGCATCGGCCAGGACATCGGCACGATGGATCCGGACGGCATCCTCGACGCCCATGCCGCGCGCCAGCGCGACGAAGTCGAGTCCGCCGAGGTCGGTGCCCACGAGCTTCGCGCCGGCCTCGAAGCCGAATGTCGGCGCGAATTCCTGCAGCGCCGCGTAGCGCCGGTTGTTGAGGATGACGAAGGTCATCGGCAGCTTCAGCTGCGCCGCGCTCCAGAGCGCCTGGATGGAATACATCGCCGAGCCGTCGCCGACGAGGCCGATCACGCGCGCGTCCGGCCGGGCCAGGGCGACGCCGACGGCGGCGGGCAGGCCGAAGCCGAGGCCGCCGCTGGCCATCGTGTAGAAGGTTTCGCTGCGCAGCATCGGCAGGTGGCGGTGCATCACCGGCCGCGAGCTCGGCGCTTCCTCGACGATCACGTGCTCGGGCCGGCGCACCTCGGCCAGGGTCTGCAGGGCGAAGGCCACGGACATCGGCGACGAGGCCTCGGCGCGCGGCGCCGCGGCGCGGCCGCTTGGCGCGGGTCGGTCGAAAGGCGCAGCGCGCGCCAGCAGCTCGCGCACGGCGAGCCGCAGGTCGCCGATCGCTGCCGTGCCCACCGGCGCCCAGGCGGCGAGCTCCGGATCCTCGGTGATCTGGAACAGCGTCGCAGCGGCGGGCAGGTGCGGGCCGAAGCCCTCGACGTGGTAGGTGAAGGTCGGCGCGCCGAGCACCAGGACGACATCGCTGCCGCCGAGCAGGCCGACGATCTTTTCGCGCATCGCCGGCAGGAAGCCGGCGAAGAGCGGGTGGTCCTCGGCGAATCCGCAGCGCGCCGACATCGGCGCGGCGAAGGCGCGTGCCTGGTGCCGCTCGGCGAGCGCACGGACGTCGTCCCAAGCGCCGCCGCGGTCGACGCCGGCGCCGATGACGAAGGCGGGACGCTCGGCGGCATCGAGGGCGGCGCCGATCGTGGCGAGCACGTCGGCATCGGCGCGCGTCGCGGTGCCGACGCGGCGCGGCTCGACCGGCTCGCACGCACGCGACCAGTCGTCGGCGGGGATCGAGACCAGCACCGGCCCGCGTGGCGGCTGCATGGCGACGTAGTAGGCGCGGGCGATCGCCAGCGGCACATCTTCGGCGCGCGCCGGCTCGCAGCTCCACTTGACGTAGGGCTTGGGCAGCTCGGTCGCCTGGGCCGAGAACAGAAACGGGTCGAACGGGAACAGCGAGCGCGCCTGCTGTCCGGCGGTGATGACCAGCGGCGTGCGGTTCTTCATCGCCGTGAAGATGGCGCCCATCGCGTGGCCGACGCCGACCGCCGAATGCAGGTTGACGAAGGCGGCGTTGCGCGTCGCCGCCGCGTAGCCATCGGCCATGCCGACGACGACCGATTCCTGCAGGCCGAGCACGTACTCGAAGTCGGCCGGGAAGTCGAGGAACAGCGGCAGCTCGGTGGAGCCGGGATTGCCGAAGATGCGGCGCATGCCGAAGGCGCGCAGCAGGTGAAGGACGGCGGCGCGGACGGTCGTGCCGGGCACGTGCGTTGTTGCGGCCATCTCAGGCGCCTTGCCGCTCCCGCCGGTACTCGGTGGGGGACAGCCCGACCTTGGCGCGGAAGACCCGGCTGAAGTGGGCCATGCTCGAGAAGCCGTGCGCGATCGCGATGTCGGTGACGCTCTTGGCGGCGAGGCGCTCGTCCTCGAAGGCGGCGCGGCAGGCGTCGATGCGGCGCACCAGCACGTAGCCGGCGACGCCGTCGGGCTCGTCGGCGAAGGCGTTGTAGAGATGGCGTCTGCTGACGTTCAGCGCCGCGGCGATGGCGTCGACGCTGAGCTGCGGGTCGCCGAGGTGGCGCATCACGTGCTGCTTGATGCGCTCGCGCAGCGTCTCGCGCTGCACCGCGGCGTTGCCGCGCCCGGCGAGCTCGAGCAGCGACAGGTGCACGCACTGCGTGATCACCTCGCCGAGGCTGCGCGCCGAGTCCTCCTGCATGCCGGGCAGCTCGCGCCAGGCGCTGCGCATGGTCTCGAGCGCGACGCGGCTGATGCCGCCGTGGCCGCCGAGCCGGCGCGCCATCAGCGCGTCGATGGCCAGGCCGCGCTCGCGCAGGTTGGCCTTCGGCACCATGACGATGAGGTGCTCGACGCGCGTGGGGTTGTCGACGGTGTAGGTGTCGGTGGTGTCGTAGATGCACCATTCACCCGGCGTCACCCAGGCCTGCCGGCCCTTCTGCTCGACGCCGGCGCAGCCCTCGAAGGGCGCGACGATCTTGAGGTAGCCGATGTCGTCGCCGCGCGCCGCGCCGCGCGAGCGCATGACGCGGTGCCGGTTGGCCTCGAGGCGGGTCAGGACGACGTCGCCGGCGCGCGCCGAGGCCATCCGGCCGTCCATCGCCATGTCGCCGTACAGGTCGCTCTGCAGGCCGTGGAAGAGGCGGCCGATCCAGTCGGCCCAGTACGGCGCCCGGTCCGGCACCGCGACGTCGTCGGTGCTCATCAGGACGGGAGGCGGGGTGCTCATGGCGCGGGGCAAGGGACGCTGTCATTGGAGACCACCGACCCGCCCGGGAGGCTAAGGAAAGTCCCCAATCGCGATGCACGGACAGGCAAGGGACGCTGCATGGATGAGAAAGCACCCGGCATCGGCCGTGCCACCATTCAGCCCACGACATCGGAGGAGACCGCCATGACCCGCAGCCACTCGTCGATCACCCGCCGCCGCGCCGTCCAGGGGCTCGCGGCCGCGATCGCCCTGCCGGGCATCGCGCGGGCCCAGGGGCAGCCGGTCCGCATCGGCTACGCCATCGCCCGCACCGGCCCGTGGTCGGCCGGGGCACAGGTGAGCCAGGAGCCGAACTACCTGCTGTGGCAGGAGCAGCAGAACGCCGCCGGCGGGATCAACGTGAAGGGCACGAAGCGGCCGATCGAGTTCGTCGCGTCCGACGACCGCAGCGAGATCGAGACCTGCGTGCGCACCTACGAGAAGCTGATGGGCAGCGACAAGGTCGACCTCGTCCTGCCGCCCTGGGGCAGCAACGCGAACTTCGCGGTCGCGCCGCTCGCCAACCGCTTCCAGTACCCGTTCCTGGCGCCGACCGCGCTGTCGCGCCAGCTCGTCGAGCTCAAGCTCCCCTACTTCTTCCTTCTGCTGCAGCAGCCGGCGCCGATGACGACGGCTCTGGTCGACATGCTGAAGGCGAACGGCGCGAAGACGGTGGCGCTGATCTACGTCGACGACCTGTTCGGCCTCGAGAACTACGCCGCGATGAAGGTGGCGCTCAAGGGCAGCGGCATCACCCTGGTCGAGGACAAGAGCTACCCGCTCGGCGTGCGCGACCTGGCGCCGGTGCTGCGCTCGATGAAGGACAAGAACCCGGACGCCTTCGTCTGCTTCACCTACCCGCCCGACACCATCCTGGCCAGCCGCCAGGCCAGGGAGATCGGCTTCAACCCGCGCTTCTTCTACGCCTCCGTCGGCACGGCCTTCCAGCTCTACAGGAACGTCATGTCGCCGGCCGGCGCCGAAGGCGTGCTCGGCATGGGTTCGTGGAACGTGAAGACGAGCCCCGGCGCCAAGGCCTACTTCGACGCCCACGTCAGGAAGTGGAACAAGGAGCCGGACCGCTGGGCCAGCGGAGCCTGCTGGGCCGGGCTCGAGATCCTCACCGCCGCCGTGGCCCGGCACGGCACCGACCGCAAGGCGATCCGCGACTACGTCGCCGGCACCGAGCACGCGACCATTCTCGGCAAGATCCGCTTCGCCGGCAGCGAGAACGTCGGCACGCCCGGCAGCGTGGGCCAGTGGCAGAACGGCGAGTTCGAGGTGGTGTGGCCGAAGGCGATCGCCACCGCATCGCTGAACCCGAACAAGGCCGCCTGGAAGTAGCGTGTCGCCGGGGGCCTGGGTCGAGCTGGTCGCCTCCGGCCTCATCACCGGCGGCGTCTACGCGCTGGTCGCGCTCGGCCTGAACCTGCAGTACGGGCTGATGCGCATCCTCAACATCGCGCACGGCGAGTTCCTGATGCTGGGTGCCTTCGCCACCTGGCTGGGCCACACCCGCTTCGGCTGGTCGCCGCTCGTGATGGCGCCGCTCGTGTTCGCGGCGCTGATGCTGGTCGGCCTGGTCGTGCACCGGCTCGCCTTCCGGCCGCTCGCCGCGACCTCGGCCAACGTCGACGTCTTCGAGGCGCGCGGCCTGATGGTCGCCTTCGGCCTCATGTTCCTGGTCCAGAACGTCGCCTCGCTCGCCTGGGGCGGCGAGCTGCGCGGCTACGACTACCTGACCGGGCCGGTGTCGTTCGGCGACGCGCGCTTCGCCGCCAACAAGCTGGTCCTGCTCGGCGTGGCATTGGCGGTCGGCATCGCCTTCATCGTCCTGATGCGGACGACGCTGCTCGGCAAGGGCGTGCGGGCGCTGATGCAGTCGCCCGTCGGCGCCCAGCTCGTCGGCATCGACACGAAGCGGCTGCATCCGCTGATGTTCGGAGTCGGCCTCGGCCTCTCGGGCCTCGCCGGCTGCCTGCTGTCGATGACCTACACCATCTCGCCGTCGATGGGCGAGCCGTACACGATCACGGCGCTCATCGTCATCACGCTCGGCGGCTTCGGCAGCATGACCGGCAGCCTGGTCGCCGGCCTCGGCCTCGGCGTCGTCGAGGCGCTCGGCATGCACTTCACGAGCCCGTCGCTCAAGTCCCTGCTGTCGTACGCGATCTTCATCGCCGTGCTCCTGTGGAAGCCGAACGGCCTGTTCAAGCGATGAGCGCGCGCCGTGACTGGATCGTGCTGGGCGTGTTCGCCGCCGTGGCCGCGGTCGTGCCGTGGATCGCGAGCGAATTCCTCGCCTCGCTGGCGCTGACCTGCCTGATGTACATCGCCCTGGCGACGAGCTGGAGCCTCTTCTGCGGCACGACCCGCTACCTGTCGCTGGCGACCGCGGCCTTCTTCGGCATCGGCGCCTACGTCTCGGCGATCGGGCTGGGGTCGCTGCCGTGGCCGGCGGTGATCGCGCTCGGCGCGGGCGTCGCCGCTCTCGTCGCGCTCGTCATGGGCGCGGCCGTGCTGCACCTGCGCGGCACGTACTTCGCCGTGCTCACCTTCGGCATGACGGAGCTCATCCACCACGCCGTCACCTACGTCGAGAAGCAGGTGCACGGCACGGTGGGGCGGGTACTCACCACGGTGCCGGAGCGGAGCACGGTCTACCTCACGGTGGCGGCGCTGGCGATCGGCGCCGTGGCGCTGTCCATCGTTGTCCGGCGCAGCCGTTTCGGCCTGGCGCTGGTCGGCATCGGCGCCGACGAGCAGCGGGCGCAGACGCTCGGCGTCGACACCCGGCTCGTCAAGACCCTCGGCTTCGCGCTGACGGCGGCCTTCGCCGGCGCCGTGGGTGCGGCGATGAGCGTGCGCTGGACCTACATCGACCCGGC
>NZ_JANODC010000172.1:0-5414 GCF_031412495.1 Rhizobacter sp.
CGTAGCGGGCGCCGGCATCGCCGAACTCTTGCAGCAAGGACAGCTTCACGCGCTGGACCATCGCCGGGTTGCGGCTGCCGAAGGCCTCGTCCGGCGCCAGCTCGAAACTCTCGCGCGCGCCTTCGGCCAGGCCGATCAGACGCGCCTCCATCGCCGGGGCCAGCTCGCCGGTGCCGAGCGACAGCGTGGCCGGCTGGCTGCCGAATGTGTCGACGAACGCCTCCCCGTCGGGCCCTCGCAGGCGGTAATGCAGGGTCAGGAAGGAGCCAGGCCGGACGAGATTCAAGCGGTAACTTTCGAGCGCATAGACTGGGGTTCATTTTACGAGCCGGCCGGGCCTCGCCGGCGGCTCGGCCCGCCATGTTCAAGGACATCCCCGCTTCGGCCCGACCGCGCGAGAAGCTGCTTGCCTTCGGGCCAGCGGCCCTGGCCGACACGGAGCTCGTCGCCCTGCTCCTGCGCACCGGGCTGCCGGGGACCGGCGTGCTGCAGCTGGCAGAAGCCCTGCTGGCTGCCTTCGGCGGCCTGTCCGGCCTGCTTCACGCGACGCCCGAGCAGCTCGAGAAGGTCAAGGGCCTGGGCCCGGCCAAGCGGGCCGAGATGTCGGCCGTCCTCGAGCTGGCGCGCCGGTCGGTCGCAAGCGAGCTGGCCGAGCGGCCGGTCTTCGATTCGCCGGCACGGGTCAAGGAGTACGTCTCGCTCCAGCTCGGCGGCCGCGAGCACGAGGTCTTCGCGATCCTCTTCCTCGATGCGCAGAGCCGGCTGCTGCGCCTCGAGGAGATGTTCCGCGGCACGCTGACGCAGACGAGCGTCTACCCGCGCGAGGTCGTCAAGCGCGCGCTCGAGCTCGGCGCCGCCTCGCTGATCCTCGCCCACAACCATCCGTCCGGGGCAGCCGAGCCGTCCCGCGCCGACGAGTTCCTGACCCAGACGCTGAAGAGCGCCCTGGCCCTCGTCGACGTGCGCGTGCTCGACCACCTGGTGGTCGGCCGCGGCGCCGTCGTCTCGTTTGCCGAGCGGGGCCTGCTGTGAGCCGGCCGTCTGCCAAGCCGCACGCCCTGCACGACCTGACGGCGCTTCGCACCGCCCTGCGCGAGAAGCGCGCGGCGGCGGAGGCGGCCGAGGCCGAGGAGCGCGTGCGCGCCGCCCGCGACCGTCGCGAGCGCGAGCTCTTCGCCCACGCCGTCGGCACCGTCGTGCCCTTGCGCAAGGCGGCGCTGGCCACACCGCTGCGGACGCGCCCGCCGGCGATCGCCCGGCAGCGCGAACGCGACGAGGCGGCGGTGCTGGTCGAATCGATCTCCGACGAGTTCGACGTCGAGTCGCTGCTCGAGACCGACGACGACCTCTCCTTCCGGCGGCGCGGTGTCGGCCCCGACGTCGTCCGCAAGCTGCGCCGCGGCGTCTGGGTCACGCAGGCCGAAGTCGACCTGCACGGCCTGCGCCGCGACGAGGCGCGCGAGCGGCTCGCCGACTTCCTGCGCGAGGCCGCCCGGGGGGGCCTGCGCTGCGTCCGCGTCGTGCACGGCAAGGGCCTGGGGTCGCCGGGCCGCGAGCCCGTCCTCAAGGCGAAGGTGAAGTCGTGGCTGGTGCAGCGCCAGGAGGTGCTGGCGTTCACCCATGCGCGCGCTTCCGACGGCGGTCACGGTGCGCTTGTCGTCCTGCTGCAGACCGCCCCGGGGCGGCCGCGGGGCTGAACGCCGCACGCGGCGGGCGCGTCACTTCTCGAGCTTGTCCGCGAGCTTCTCGGCGATGTGAACCACGGCCGTCGCCGCCACCGAGCCCGGCATCCACTCGAGAAGCAGCTGGCGCCGCTGCACCGCGTCGCGAACGAAGTGATCCACCGGGATCTCGCCCAGGAACTCGAGATGCAGCGGGTCGGCAAGCACCTCCAGGTGCGGCACGACGAAGCGGTCGGCGACGAGCTGCAGCTGGTTGCGCACGCGCCGCCCCTCGCCGGTGCAGCTGACCTGGTTCACGACGACGAGGATGCCGCGCCGGGCCTGCTGGGTGGCGAGCACCTTGATCGTCGCGTAGGCATCGGTCATCGAGGTCGGCTCGGGCGAGGCGATGACGAGCACGTCGTCGGCGAGGGAGATCGCGTGCAGGACGACGTCGGAGATGCCGGCGCCGGTGTCGAGCAGGATCCAGTCGAAGCGCGGCGCAAGCTGCTCGACGACATCGAGAAGCTGGTCGCGGACCTGCGACGTGAGGCGGGAATACTCGACCAGCCCCGAGCCGGCGAGCAGCGCCGAGAAGCCGCCCGGCGCCGGCAGGATGGCGGCATCGAGGAGCGCCGTTCCCGTGAACACGTCGTGCAGGGTGACCTTCGGCTGCAGGTTCAGCACGACGTCGAGGTTGGCCAGGCCGAGGTCGGCGTCGAGCACGAGCACGCGGTCGCCGCGCCGGGCCAGCGCCGCGGCGAGGTTGGCCGAGAGGAAGGTCTTGCCGACGCCGCCCTTGCCGCTCGTGAGCGCGACGATCCGGGCCCGTGTCGTCATGGGGTGTCCTGCGTCGTGGGGGCCGGGTTCATTCGAGCTCCTGGAACTGTGAGGTGCCGAAGAGCAGGCCCTTCTCCTCGGCGCTGACGAAGGACATCGGCGGCTGCTCGAGGCAGACCCGGTTGCGCCCTTCGGACTTGGCGCGGTAGAGATGCTGGTCGGCGCGGTCGACCCAGAGCTCGGTCGACGAGCGCACCCACTGCGGCGCGAAGGCGCCGCCGATCGAGACCGTCACGGCCACGGTCTCGCCGGCGCCGATCGGGATGGTGCGCGACGCGACCCCGAGCCGGATGCGCTCGGCCACGGCCTGCCCGAACGACGGCGCGCAGTTCGGCAGGATCATCGCGAACTCCTCGCCGCCGAAGCGCGCCACCGTGTCCATCGGCCGCACGCAGTCGCTGAGCGAAGAGGCCACCGCCTTCAGGACCAGGTCGCCGGACTGATGCCCGTGCGCATCGTTGACGCGCTTGAAGTGGTCGATGTCGATCATCAGCACCAGGGCCGCCTCGCCGACCCGGGCGACGCGGTCGATCTCGCCGGCGAGCGTCAGCTCGAAGTGGCGGCGGTTGGCCAGGCCGGTGAGCGGATCGCGGCTCGACAGCTGGCACAGGCCGTCGACCACCGCCTGCAGCCAGGCGTCCTGCCCGGCGAGGAGCGGATCGGGGAGCACGTGCCCCGATTGCTCGAGCAACTGCAGCGCGCCTTCGAGGCTGAGCGACGAGGCGCTGCCGAACGTGGGGTCGATCTTGGAGGGCACGTCGTCGCTGTCGAATTCGGGGCAGTCTAGCAGCGGCCCTGCGGGCGACGCGTCAACTATTGGGCAGGAAGAGCTGCTGCAGGTCGTTCAGGAAATCGAAGCCACGGCGCGTCGGCCGCACCCCTTGCAGGTCGCGCTCGATCAGCCCGCGCCGCTCCGCCTCGGCCAGCGGCCGCTCGATCGCCGACGGCGGCAGGCCGGTGCGCTCGCCGAAGCGGGCGAGCTCGAATCCCTCCGCAAGACGCAGCGCGTTGAGCATGAACTCGAAGGCGAGGTCGGCCCGGCTCACCTCGACCTCCGACGCGACGGCCCGCCCGGCCTCGGCCGCGGCCATGTAGGCAGCCGGGTCGCGGCGCCGCCCCTGGCGGACGACGCGGTGCGGAAAACTCAGCTTGCCGTGTGCCCCGGCACCGATGCCGAGGTAGTCGCCGAACTCCCAGTAATTGAGGTTGTGGCGGGCCCGATGGCCTGCCCGGGCGAAGGCCGAGACCTCGTAGCGGTGCAGGCCGGTGCGGGCCGTGTGCTCGACAACCGCGTCGAGCATGGCGAAGGCCAGGTCGTCGTCGGGCAGTGCCGGTGGGTGCCGGGCGAAGAAGGTGTTCGGCTCGACGGTCAGGTGGTAGATCGACAGGTGCGGCGGCGCGCAGGCCAGCGCTGCATCGAGGTCGGCGGCGGCGGCCTCGGCCGTCTGCCCCGGCAGCGCGTACATCAGATCGATGTTGAAGGTGGCGAAGGCGGCGCGGGCCTCGTCGATCGCGGCGCGCGCCTGGGCCGCGTCGTGGACCCGGCCGAGCGCGGCCAGGCTGCGGTCGTCGAAGCTCTGCACGCCGATCGACAGGCGCGTCACGCCCGCCGCGGCGTAGGCACGGAAGCGGTCGCGCTCGAAGGTGCCCGGGTTGGCCTCGAGCGTCACCTCGCAGCCGGGCTCGAGCGGCAGGCGGGCGCGGATGGCGCCGAGCAGGCGCTCGATGGCGCTCGGCGAGAACAGGCTCGGCGTGCCGCCGCCGATGAAGACGGTGTGCACGCGCCGGCCCCAGACCAGGGGCAAGGACGCTTCGAGGTCGGCGACGAGGGCGTCGACATAGCGCGCCTCCGGCGGCCCCGCTCCATCGCGGAGCGCGTGCGAATTGAAGTCGCAGTACGGGCACTTCTTCAGGCACCACGGGATGTGCACGTAGAGCGACAGCGGCGGCAGCGCCGCCAGCGTCAGCGGCCCGGTGCGCATGAAGCGGGCAACGCGCTCGGCGACGTCTCCCTGCGGCGCGGTGCTCGCCGCCGGTGCACCCACGACCGGGACCGGCACGACGCGGCCGGTCAGCGCGGCCACGACGCCTTCATCATGGCCAGCATGCGCCGCGCCGCCTGGGCCCGGTGGCTGTGCCGGTTCTTCATCGATGGATCGAGCTCGGCCACGGTGCGGCCGAGCGCCGGCACGAAGAGCAGCGGGTCGTAGCCGAAGCCACCGCCGCCGCGCGGTGCTTCGAGCACCTCGCCCGGCCAGCGCCCGACCGCGACGAGCGGCTCGGGATCGTCGCCGTGGCGCAGCGCGATCAGCACCGAGACGAAGCGGGCCCGTCTCGAGCCCGTGCCGACCATCCGCTCGAGCAGCAGCGCGTTGTTGGCCGCGTCCTGGCTGCCCCGCTGCACCTCCCGATCCGCCGATGGAGCCGCCTCGATCTGGGCGAAGTGCGCCGACGCCACGCCCGGTGCGCCGCCGAGGGCGTCGACGCAGAGGCCGGAGTCGTCGGCGATCGCCGCGGTGCCGGCGGCGCGCGCCGCGTGCCGCGCTTTGGCCAGCGCGTTCTCGAGAAAGGTGGCGTGCGGCTCCGCGGCCTCGCCGATGCCGAGCGATCCCTGGGCGACGATCTCGAGGCCGAGCGGCGCGAAGAGCGCCTGCAGCTCGGCCAGCTTGCCCGGGTTGGCCGACGCGAGGACCAGCCTCACCGCAGCGGCGCCGCCGCTCCCGGCAGCGGCCGCGCCAGGGCTGCGCGCGGGGCCGCGGCCAGCTCGCCGATGCCCCGGGTGGCGAGGGCCAGCAGGGCGTCCATCTCGGCACGCGAGAAGGTCGCGCCCTCGGCCGTCCCCTGCAGCTCTACGAAGCCGCCGGACGAGGTCATCACCACGTTCATGTCGGTGTCGCAGGCCGCATCCTCGAC
>NZ_JANODC010000173.1:0-3876 GCF_031412495.1 Rhizobacter sp.
CGCGGCGCTGCGCGAGGAGCCGGCCGCGTACTGGGCGACCCGCTCGGCGCTAGCGTGGAACTGAGCCGGCTGCTCACATCAGCCGGCGGAACTTGTCCGCCGGCTTGCCGTCGAGGTAGGACGTGGGACTCTTCGAGTCCAGGTTGGCGACGAGGTCCGCAATCCAACACGACCTCGCTGCGGCGTCTACCGTCCGCGCCCGTCGCGCAGCGGCGCAGACGCTGTAGGTCGAGCGTCGCCGGCGGCATGAGGTGCATCGGCGCGCCGAGCCGGCGCTCGAACGGCTCGCTCATGAGGCGGCCGTAGAGGACGTCCCTGGCGAGGGGCGGCCGCCATGGCGCGGCCGCGGGCGCATCGACCGGGCGGCCGAAGAGCAGGTCCTGCTTGCCGCAATCGAGGCCGGCGTGGACGCAGCCGGCGTTCCAGCCGAAGGCCGCGGCCGCGGCCTGCACGTCCCATGGCCGGCGGCAGGCTGCGACGCCCGTGTCGACGCAGAACATGCGGTCGAGGAAGCGCGCCGAATCGGACCGCATCAGCTGGCCGCGCAGGCTGTCGCGCGCCGGCGTGCCGTCGCGCTGCATGGCCCTGCGCTCGACGCCGAGCAGGCTCGCGCCCGCGCCGGGCTCGGACAGGAAGGCGGCGGCCATGATCGGCTTGATCGTCGACGCCGGCATGGCGGCGTGGAACACGGCCGGGTTGAGCAAGGCGTCGGGCCGATAGCGGACCGGGTACGGCAGGCGCCTGTCGCAGGCCGCGTCGCGGCCGGGGCCGTCGACCTCCTGGCGGGCGCAGGGCGAGAGCGCGCCGGCGAGCGCCTCGATGCGGCCGCTGGCGACGTCGATCACCGCCACCGCCGCCATCCGCACCATCGCACCTTCGAGCAGCTGCTGGCCAAGCGGCCGGTCGGCGTCGTCCGCGCGGCGCATGCCGAGGGCCCGGCAGACGTCGTGGCGGCCGGTGTAGCAGGCGGCCGTCTTCTGCGCCAGGGCCTGCAGCGACGGGTCGATGGTGAGGTCGACCGAGAAGCCGACGTCGAGGGGCGCGCCGTCCAGGACGATGCGGTTGGCAGCCGACACGGCGTGCGGCGGCCCGCGCCCGGCGGCGTCGGTCTCGGTGAGCATCCGGTACAGCGGTCCGGACGGCTGGCGGAGCGCCTGCAGCGGCTGGAGCAGCGCCTGCAGCGACGGCGGCACGCGCCAGCGAGCGGTGTCGACCGCCTCCTGCACGCCGGGCTCGCCGACCAGGGCGCTCGGCGCCGAGGCGGCGCCCGGCGCGACCGCCGCCCCGGCCAGCGACGGCATCGCGCAGACGCGCTGCTGCAGGCTGCGCGGCGCGGCCAGGAAGTGGCGCGGCGCCGCGTCGGCGCCCTCGCCGCGGCCCAGGTAGATGCAGCCGGCGAGGCCGCCCCACGGGTTGCGCCGCGCCACCTGGCCGGCGCCGATCTCCGTCTCCTGGTCGGGGCGCCAGCGCGCGAGCGTCGTCCCGCCCTCGGTGCCACGCCAGGCCAGGCTGTCGAGGATCCGCCCGTCGGCGCGGGCGAGCGCGGCGAGCGCACCGACGAGATCGGCGCAGCCGACCCGGAAGCGCCGGTCCGGGTAGTCGCTCGACTCAACCGGCGCGTCGATCGCCGCGGCCGCGGCGGCGGCCCACCGGCCCAGGTCGAGCCCGATGCGGTGCTCGACGCGGGCATTGGCGCGGCTGCTGAAGCGCAGCAGGGCGGCGTCGAGATCGGTCCAGCGCGAGGCGATGCGATCGGCCGGCGTCGGCCGCGTCGCGTCGGCCCCGCCGGGCCCGCCGAGTCGGCCGAGCCAGCGCTCGAGCGGCGCGGCGTCGCTCCATTCGCGGCGGCATGCGGGCACCGCGTCGAGGACTTGCGCCGCGGTGACCGGCCCCGCATTCACCGACGAGCGCGCGACGATCGCCGGCTCGAAGGTCTTCAGCGCGGCGACGTGGCGCACGCTGACGTAGCGATCGCTGGGCGTGCGCCAGCCGGCATCGGGCTGCGCCGGCCGGACCACCGCGACCAGCAGCAGCACGCCGAGCATGACCGGCACGACGACCAGGCTGGCGGCGATCGCGAAGTCGAGCAGCGAGACGGGGCGGCGCTCAGCCATGCGCGCTTCCCGGGCCCGGCACGTCGACGTTGAGGCAGAGGCCGAGGAAGGCCATGTTGACCAGCAGCGAGGTCATGCCGAAGCTGACGAAGGGAAAGGTGACACCAGTCAGCGGCAGCACGGCCAGGTTGCCGGCCACCGTGACGGCGAGCTGGCACGAGGTCAGGACGACCCAGGCGATCGCAAGCCAGCTGAGCAGGGCCTGGCCGTCGTTGCCGAGCTGGCCGCCGACGGGCAGCAGCTGCGGCTCGCCGCGCGTGACGCGGCCGTGGTGGCGGATCAGGCGGTGCAGCCAGACGGCGGTGCCGAGGGCGACCGCCCAGGCAGCCGTCGCGCCGAAGACGCCGACAATGGCGGTGAAGGTGTAGTCGCTGTGGATCTGCCCCGGCACGCCGCTGCACGTCCCGCCCGACACGAAGCCGCACCAGGGCGTCGTGCCGATGCCGAAGCCCTCCGGCGGCGCCGCGGCGCGGAACCACGAGACCAGCGCCAGCTGGTCGTTGATCGAGGCGAACGGCGCGGCCATGCTCTCGAGCCGGCTCGCCGTCACGTCGTCGATCGAGCCGGCGTGGAGCAGGAGCAGCGTCGTGCCGACGATCCAGGCGGCGAACAGCAGGACCGCGAGCACGAAGGCAACGGCCTGCCGGCCGCTGCGCCGATGCCACCACATGGCCAGCGTCGCCGCCAGGAAGGCACCGGAGGCGTAGGCGGCGATGAGCAGCGGGCCCATGTCGCGGGTGAGCAGCATCGCCGCGACGAGCACGGCGACGACGAACAGAAGCGGCCACGCGTAGCGGACGAAGGAAGCGCCCAACGGGCCGTGCCGCGCCAGCCGGTCGGTCATCGGGCCGGCGCGCAGGAAGAAGAACCAGGCCGCGCCGACGATCAGCCAGATGCGGCCGAGCTCCGACGTCAGCTGGCGCAGGTTGGCGAGGCCCACCCCGAAGGCGGCGAGCGCAGCGACGGTCAGCAGCAGCAGGGCTCCGGCCGCGCCGAGGGCACCGACGCGGCGCAGCGTGCGGTCGGCGACCTCGCCGCCGACCGACAGCAGCCAGGCCAGCGCTCGCGACAACGGCTGGCGCAGGAACAGCAGCACCGACAGCACGAGCATGCCGAGCCAGAGGTGGCCCTGGTGGTACAGCGCCAGGTAGCGGTTGGCGGGAAGGCCGTGGCTCGACAGGTCGAGCAGCAGGAGCCAGCCGATGCCCGTGGCCGCGACCAGCCCGGCATAGCCGACCCTTGAGCTCATCGACTGCGGCGGCAGGCGGCGGGCGCCTGCGTCCTTCGGCGCGCGCAGCAACCCCCACGCCAGCAGCGCGACGCCGGCGCCGGCGAGCCACAGCACGAACGGCGCCGGCAGGCCGGACAGCGGCGCGTCGATCCGGCCCGGCTCGAACTCGCGCTGGGCGGCGAGCGGCCACGGCACGCGCGCCAGCCAGGCGGCGGCGGCCCAGGCGGCCAGGGCGCCACCGACGCCCAGCGCCGGCGAGACGGCGCGCCGGCTCCAGACCAGCAGTGCATAGCCGAGCGCCATCGCCCCGGCCCACTGCCACCCCGCCGAGGCGAGCAGGGCCTGCATCGCCTCGTTCTTGCGCTCGTTCGCGCGCGACTGGCGGGCATCGGCCATGAGCGCGGCGGTCTCGGCGAGCGCCGCGATGGCGGAGCCGCAGCCCGGCAGCGACGACGCCGGCGATGGCCGCAGCGAGGCCGCCGGCAGCGCCCGCTCTTGCCACCGCGGCAGCGATGCCGCTGCGGCCACAGC
>NZ_JANODC010000174.1:0-3547 GCF_031412495.1 Rhizobacter sp.
AGCAGCGGCTGCACTGGGCCGACCACTTCGCGCACAAGAACGCGTTGCTCGACCACATCCTGACGCAGCGCGAGGTCGACCAGGCCCTGGTCTTCACGAGCACCCAGATCGATGCCGACCGGCTCGCCGACCGGCTCGCCGAGCTCGGCCACTCGGTCGCCGCGCTGCACGGCGGCATGCCGCAGGGCCGGCGCAACCGCGTGCTGCAGGGGCTGCGTTCCGGGCAGCTGCGCGTGCTCGTCGCAACCGACGTCGCCGCCCGCGGCATCGACGTGCGGACGATCAGCCACGTCATCAACTACGGCCTGCCGATGAAGCCGGAGGACTACGTGCACCGCATCGGCCGCACCGGTCGGGCTGGCCGTGACGGCCTGGCGCTGACGATCGCCGAGCGCAAGGACGCGGGCATGATGCGCCGCATCCAGCAGTTCACGACGCAGCAGATCCCGGTCGCCACCATCGCCGGCCTCGAGCCGACGGGGCCGCAGCCGAAGCTCTTCGCGAACTCGGGCGCACCGGCCGGGCGCCACGTGCCGGCGGGCCGCGGCCCGCGTCACGAGGTGCGCCGGCCGCACGAGCATCGCGGCGGCGAGTTCGCCGCTCGTGCCGAGCCGCGTCGCAACCCCTTCGACCGTGCCCTGCCGCGCCGCGACGAGCGCGGCCCCGCCGCGGCTCGACCGGGAACCGGCGCCTTCAAGGGTCGGCCCAAGCCGCAGCGTGCCCGCCCGGGCGGGTTCGCCCGCTGAGACCGCGCTGAGCGGGTTCGCCCGCTAGCGTCTCTGCACGGTCACCTGGACCGTCATGCCGAGGTAGTCGCCGGTCTGCCCGAACCAGCTGCCGGAGATCGGCGCCGCCTGCGAGGGATCGCGGGCGACGCCGACGCGGATCAGCTGCGTTCCCCCGAGCAGGTTGTTGGTCGGATCGAAGGGCACCCAGCCCGCGCCCGGCAGGTAGGCCTGCAGCCAGGCATGGGTGAAGCCTGCGCCCTGGGTGCCGTTGCCCGGCCCGCCGTCGAGCGCCGGGTCGTACAGGTAGCCCGACACGAATCGCGTCGCGAAGCCGAGGCGGCGCGCCGCCTCCATCATGAGCAGTGCGAAGTCGCGGCACGAGCCGCTGCCGGCGTCGAGCGTCTGCTGCGGCGTCTGCGTGCCTTCCTCGTCGCGCTCCGCGTAGCGCAGCTCGTTGCGGATGTGCTGGTTCATCGCCACGAGCAGGTCGCGCGATCCGGTCGGGCCGTCGGTGCGGATGAACTGGCGCGCCCACGCCGTGAGGCGCCCGTTCGCGTCTTCGTGGTAGGGCCGCAGGTAGTGCTCGAGGTCGTAGCGCTCCTCGAGCGTGTAGGCGAAGGGATAGAGCTCCGCGCTTGGCGAGAGCGGCAGCTCCAGGTTGTTGCTGTGCGCGTGCTCGATGCCGAACTTGCAGACGATCTCCAGCGTGTCGGCCGGCGCGAGCGGCTGGACCAGCGCCACCGAGTTCGACAGCGGGTCCTGGATCATCCGCACCGACGCGTCGGGGCTCACGTCGAGCGCCGTCGAAAGGACGCGCTGGTCGTGGCTGTCGCGCGGCCGGAACATCACGCGGTGCTCGCCGAAGCGCACCGGCTGACGGTAGCGATACACCGTCGTGTGCGTGATGTTGTAGCGAACGGGCATGGAAACGTGCCTGGCCGGGATCAGGCGCGCAGCAGCTCGACCTCGAATATCAGGGTGGCGTTGGGCGGGATCACCCCACCGGCGCCGCGCACGCCGTAGCCGAGCGCCGGCGGGATGACGAGGATCCGGGTGCCCCCTTCCTGCATACCCTGCACGCCCTCGTCCCAGCCGCGGATCACGCTGCCGCCGCCGAGATCGAACTCGAAGGGATCGTTGCGGTCCTTGCTCGAGTCGAACTTGGCGCCTTTGACGCCGCTTTCGTAGAGCCAGCCGGTGTAGTGGACGGACACGAGCCGGCCCGCTTCGGCGAGCTTTCCGTTTCCGGGAACGGTGTCTTCGAACTGGAGCCCGGAGGCGGTCGTTTGCATGGAGGTGCTTTCGCTGAGGTGGAGGGAGCAGGCGCCGGATCGACCGGTAGGGAGGGCGGCATGATGCCAGCCGGGCGGGAAAAGCCGCGTGCCCGCGCCGGCTTCAGGCCCGCACGGCCCTTCGCCAGGCGTCGACGGCACCGGCCAGCCATGCAGCAAGCCGGGTGCCATCGGGCGCGATGCCGAGCACCGCGGCGGCGTCGCGCAGGGCCGTCAGGGGCGAGCCCAGGTCGAGCGGGGGCGCGCCGTTCTGCTTCGACAGTTTCTCCCCGTCGGGGCCCAGGACTACCGGCGTGTGCAGGTACATGGGCTCGAGCAAGCCGAGACGGCGTTGCAGCAGGATCTGCCGGGCCGTGCTGCCTGCCAGGTCCTCGCCGCGCACCACGTCGGTGATGCCCTGCTCGCCATCGTCGACCACCACCGCCAGCTGGTAGGCCCACAGCCCGTCGGCGCGGCGCAGGACGAAGTCGCCGATCGCGCCGGCGACGTCCTGGCGCTGGCGCCCGAGTCGGCGGTCGGTCCACTCGACCACGGCAGCACCGTCGCCGTAGGCCGCCGGTCCCGAGGCCTGCGTCAGCAGGCGGATCGAGCGCCGCGGCTTGCCATGCAGCCCGCCGCGGCAGGTCCCCGGGTAGCGGAGCTCTTCGTTGCGCCCCGGCAGCGGGTAGCCGGCCGCGGCCGCCGCGACGGCGAGGTCGCGCCGGCTGCAGCCGCAGGGATACGCCCCACCCGAGCCGAGCAGGCGCTGCAGGGCTGTTTCGTAGAGAGCCGTCCGTTGCGACTGGAACACGACCTGTCCGTCCGGGCGCAAGCCGCAACGGTCGAGCTGACCGAGGATGACCTCCGCCGCACCGGCGGCGTTGCGCGGCGTGTCGATGTCCTCGATGCGGACGAGCCAGCGGCCGCCGTGCGCCCGCGCGTCGAGCCAGGAGGCGAGGGCGGCGACCAGCGAGCCGGCGTGCAGCGGCCCGGTCGGCGAGGGTGCGAAGCGGCCGACATAAGGCACGCCGCCTGGCTCGGTGCGGTGCGCCATGGCGTCAGCGGTCGGCGGCTTGCACGGTGACGCGATGCGCGCCGCTGCCGGCCCGGTCACCATGCCGCTCGAGCAGGCCCCGCCGCGTCGCCGGCGTCTCCAGGCGGTCGAGCCACCATCGCAGCGCCAGCCCGGCCTGCGGCTTGCGCCCGGGGCTGGCCCGGCCGGCGACGGGCTGGCGCCACGCATAGCCGAGCCGGGCCGCCGCGCGCTGGCGCTCGACCGCCTTGACGACAAGACGGCCGGCGGCGACGTGGTCGCGCGTCGCCGGTTCCGGAACGAAGCCGCAACCGAGGCCGCGCAGCTGGGCATCGATCTTGGCCCGCATGTCGCTCACCGTCAGCACGTCCTGCCCGGGCAGCAGGCTCAGCGTGATCGGCGCCAGCCGGTGCGCGGAGTCGGCCACCGCGACGGCTCGGTGGCTGACGAGCTCGGCGTCGCCGATCGGCGCCGTCGCGGCGGCCAGCGGATGGTGCGGGGCCACGGCGAAGACG
>NZ_JANODC010000175.1:0-10313 GCF_031412495.1 Rhizobacter sp.
AGGTCGACCTTGTCCTCGGTGATGAAGCGGCGCGCGTTCTTGACGGCGATCGTCGTGTCGGTGGCGTCGTCGAGGACGATGACGTTGAGCTTCTCGCCGGCGATCGACGTCGGCCACAGGGCGATGCCGTTGCGCGTCGGGATGCCGAGCGCCGAGGTCGGGCCGGTCAGGGGAATGCTCACGCCGATCGTGATGTCGGCGAGCGCGGGCGCGGCGGCGAGGGCGGTGCCGAGGGCCGCGGCCAGCAGGCGGAGGGTCTTCATGGGTGGGTGTCTCCTGAGTCGTTGTCGTCGAACACTGAAAAGGCGGGTCATTCGCACAGGGCGCGAATGTCTTCGGGGATCGGGATGGCTCGCAGGCGATCGGGATTGTCGGCGTCGCGGCGCACGAACGCCCGCGTCTCGGTGCCTTCGCAGATCAGCGTCTCGCCGCGGGTGACGCGGTGCGCGTGCACGAAGACCTTGTTGCGCCACTCGGCGACGTGGGTCGCGATGCTGAGCGTCTCGGCATAGGTGGCCGCGGTGACGAAGCGGGTGCCGATCTCGAGCAGCGGCGTGCCGACGATGCCGCGTGTCTTGACCAGCTCGCGCCACGGCGGCACGCCGCACTGCATGAAGAACGCCAGCGACGCAGAATCCATCCAGCGCTGGAAGTTCGGATAGAAGACGATGCCCGCCGGGTCGCAGTCGCCGAACTCGACCTGGACCGTGTAGTGGGTGGTGCGCGGCACGGGGTTCAGGCGGCGCGCGGCAGGATGACGTCGCGGTCGCGGCCGAGGTACATGCGGGCGACGTCGGCGTCGCGGTGGTGCAGCACCGCGCGCTGGTTGATCGAGCCCTTGTCGGTGACCTCGCCGCGGTCGATCGACGGCGGCTCGGCGAGCACGAGCGCACGAGCCACCCGCGTCGCGCTGCCGGTGCCCTGCGAATGAAGGCTGTCGACCAGGCGCTGCAGGAACTCGCGCACGCGCGCGTCGCCGAGGACGATGTGCGCCGGCGCGTTGTCCGGCATGCCGGCGAAGGCGCGGCAGGCGTCGAGGCGCATGAAGAGCAGGATGCCGATCTCGCTGCGGTCGATGCCGGCGATGACGACGTCCTGTACCAGCGGGTCGCCGGCGGCGATGATCTTCGCGCGCAGCGGCCCGACCGAGACGAAGGTGCCGGTCGAGAGCTTGAAGTCCTCGGCGATGCGGCCGTCGAAGACGAAGCCGCGCCCGGGCTCGGCCGGCTCCATCGGCTTGGCGGCGTCGCCGCTGCAGAAGAAGCCTTCCTCGTCGAAGGACTCGGCCGTCTGCTCGGGCGCGCGCCAATAGCCCGGCGTGACGTTGGGGCCGCGGTAGCGCACCTCGAGCTTGCCGCCGGCGGGCACCAGCTTCATCTCGACGCCGGGCGCGGGCAGGCCGATGTGGCCGGACTTCACCGCGTGCGCGTTGGCGCAGATGGCGAACGGCGCCGTCTCCGTCATGCCGAGCCCGGTGAGCATGCGGATCCGCTCGCCGCAGGCCTGCTCGGCGACGCGCTCGAGCTTGTCCCAGACCGGCTGGGCCAGGCCGGCGCCGGAGAAGAAGAACATCTTCACCCGGCTGAACAGGGTGCGCCGCAGGGCCTCGTCGACCTCGAGCGCGTTGGCGATCTCCTCGAAGCCCTTCGGCACGTTGAAGTAGATCGTCGGCGCGATCTCGCGCAGGTTGCGCAGCGTCTCGCCGATGAGCGCCGGCGTCGGCTTGCCTTCGTCGATGTGCAGCGTGCCGCCGTTGTAGATCGTCAGGCCGACGTTGTGGTTGCCGCCGAAGGTGTGGTTCCAGGGAAGCCAGTCGACCAGCACCGGCGGTTCCTCGGCCAGCGCCGGGAAGCACTGCCGGATCATCTGCTGGTTGGCGCAGAGCATGCGCTGCGTGTTGACGACGCCCTTGGGCAGCTTTGTCGAGCCCGAGGTGAAGAGGAACTTGGCGATCGTGTCGGGGCCGACCCGCGCCTGCGCCGCGTCGACGGCGGCGGTGGGCTCGGTCGACGCCAGGACGGCGAACGGAACGACCGCGCGCCCCGTCAGCTCGCCCTCGGTGAGCACCACCGTCGTGTCGGCGGGGACGGCGGCGGCGATGGCCTTGGCGTACGCCGGCCCGCTCGCGAACACCAGGCCCGGCGTCAGCAGGCCGAGGATGTGCTTGAGCTTGCCGTGGTCCTGCGAGATCAGCGAATACGCCGGCGAGACCGGCGCGAACGGCACGCCGGCGAGCATGGCGCCGAGCGCGAGCAGGAGGTGCTCGATGTCGTTGTCGGACAGGATCGCGACCGGTCGGTCGACGGAGAGGTCGCGGTCGAGCAGCGCCTGGGCGACCGCGCGCGCCGTGCGCACCGCCTCGGCATAGCTGACGCGGCGCCAGTCGCCGCCGCGGACGCGCTTGGCGACGAGGGTCTGGTCGGGCGTGCGTTCGGCCCAGTGCAGGAGCGAATCGGTCAGGCGCGCGGGGTGGGCGCCGAGCGGCTCGGTCGAGGTCACGCGCCAGACGCCGTCCTCGGTACGGTCGATGCGCGCCGTGAGCGACCCGCCGAGCGCCACCGGCCGATAGGGCGGCGCCGTGCCCGCCGTCGTCATTGCCGCGTCACCTTGCCGGCGCGCCCTTCGAGGAAGGCGCGGATCCGGTCCTTCGCGGCGGGGTCGCCCGAGGCGATCGCCGACATCAGCGACTCGAGGAACAGGCCCTCGGCCGGGCCCATGTCGGCGATGCGCGGCAGCGCGTGCATGACGGCGAAGTTCGAGAGCGGCGCGTTGCCGGCGATGCGCTGCGCGAGCTCGAACGCCTTCTCCAGCCCGTGCCCGGTCTCGACGAGGTACTGCGACAGGCCGATGCGCAGCCCCTCCTCGGCGTCGTAGACGCGGCCGGTCAGCATCATGTCGGTCATGCGCGCGGTGCCGATGAGGCGCGGGATGCGGCTCGAGCCGCCGCCGCCGACGAAGATGCCGCGCTGCCCTTCCGGCAGCCCGTAGTAGGCGCTGCGCTCGGCGACGCGGATGTGCGCAGCGACGGCGAGCTCGAGGCCGCCACCGACGACGGCGCCGTGCAGGACGGCGACGACCGGCACCCGGCCGAACTGGATCTGCTCGAAGGCGGCGTGCCACGAGCGCGAATGCATCACCGCCTCGGCGACGCTGCGCTCGGAGAGCTCCGAAAGGTCGAGGCCGGCACTGAAGTGGCTGCCTTCGCCGCTCAGCACCACCGCCTGCGTCTCGGCCGGGAGGTCGGTGAAGGCGGACTGCAGCCGCGCCACCAGGGTGTCGTTCAGCGCATTGCGCTTCGCGGGGCGATTCAGGCGAACGTGCGTGACCGGCCCCGCGTGCTCGATTCGAAGCAGGCCGGGCTCGGCTGAAACCGGTTCGGAGGGGGGTGACGAAAGAGCCATGACTATGAAATTTAGTTAATGATGGTAAGCACACCAAGGCGACTCAAGGGGGCTTACCCTAGCAACGCTTGCCCAGGAGAACGCGGACGTGCTGGCTTCGATTGATTAGTCGCGTTAATCTTATCGGTCGCGCGAGCCACTGCCCTGGAGGACTTGGAGCCATGAACACCGCCGACCTCGTCGCCATCGACACGCACACCCATCTGGAGGTGTCGTGCCGCAACCCCTTCGACAACTACGGCGAGGAGTTCGACCGCGCCGCCGACAAGTACTTCTGCTCGTCGCGCCGGCCGACGATGGACGAGACGATCGCCTTCTACCGTGAGAAGAAGATCGGCTTCGTCAACTTCACCGTCGACGCCGAGTCCTTCGTCGGCCGGCGCCGCATCCCGAACGAGGAGATCGCCGAGGCGGCCCAGAAGAACGCCGACATCATGATCGCCTTCGCCTCGATCGATCCGCACAAGGGAAAGATGGGCGCCCGCGAAGCCAGGAAGCTGGTCGAGGAGTACGGCGTCAAGGGCTTCAAGTTCCACCCGACGATGCAGGGCTTCGAGCCGTCGGACCGGATGGCCTGGCCGCTCTACGAGGTCATCGCCGAGCACAAGCTGCCGGCCATCTTCCACAGCGGCCACTCCGGCATGGGCTCGGGCATGCGCTGCGGCGGCGGGCTGCGCCTGCAGAACTCGAACCCCATGCTGCTCGAGGACGTGGCGATCGCGTTCCCCGACATCGATTTCGTCATCGCCCACCCGTCCTGGCCGTGGCAGGACGAGGCGATCTCGCTCGCCATGCACAAGCCGAACGTCTGGATCGACCTCTCCGGCTGGAGCCCGAAGTACTTCCCGCCGCAGCTCGTGCAGTACGCGAACACGCTGCTCAAGGACCGCATCCTCTTCGGCAGCGACTTCCCGCTGATCACGCCCGACCGCTGGCTGAAGGACTTCGGCGAGGCCGGCTTCAAGGACGAGGTGCGGCCGCTGATCCTGAAGGAGAACGCGAAGCGGCTGCTCCGCCTGTCGTAGGGCCTGCGGGTGACGCCGCCGGGCAGGAAACCCCGATTGGTCGGCCTGCCGAATTCAGCTACTGTGAGCCGGTCTCATCGCTGCCTGGAGGCTCTCCCATGACCCTGCTCCGCCGACTCGCCGCCCGCACCGCGATTCCCCTGCTACTGTTCGCCGCTGCCGCCCCGGCACTGGCGCAGAACACGGTGCTGCGGGTCGTGCCGCACTCGAACCTGGCGATCCTCGACCCGATCTGGACCACCGCCTACATGAGCCGCAACCACGGCTACATGATCTACGACACGCTCTTCGGCACCGACGAGAACGCCAAGATCAAGCCGCAGATGGTCGAAAGCTGGACCGAGAGCGGCGACCACCGCCTCTGGACCTTCAAGCTGCGCCAGGGCCTCGCCTTCCACGACGGCAAGCCGGTCACCGGCGACGACGTCGTCGCCTCGCTGCAGCGCTGGGGCAAGCGCGACGCCATGGGCAGCGCCCTCATGACCTTCGTGCAGCGCATGGACTCGCCGACGCCGGACACCTTCCGCATCTTCCTCGGCGAGGCCTGCGGCTTCGTCCTCGAGGCGCTCGGCAAGCCGTCGTCGAACGTGCCCTTCATCATGCCCAAGCGCATCGCCGACACCGATGCCTTCAAGCAGATCGAGGAGCACATCGGCTCGGGCCCGTACACCTTCAAGCAGGACGAGTTCAAGCCGGGCGACAAGGCCGTCTACCTGAAGAACGCGAAGTACGTTCCGCGCAGCGAGCCGCCTTCGGGAAGCGCCGGCGGCAAGCACGTCTACGTCGACCGCGTCGAATGGAACCTGGCCCTGCGCGACGCCCAGGCGCAGGTGAACGCGCTGAAGAACGGCGAGGTCGACATCATCGAGTCGCTCGGCTTCGACCACTACGAGACGGTCAAGGCCGACGCCTCGCTGCAGCTGCCGAAGTACTCGAACTACGGGCTGCAGTACATGGCCCGCTTCAACCACCTGCACAAGCCGTTCGACAACGCCAAGGTGCGGCAGGCGGCGATCGCCGCCTTTGCGCAGGAGCCGTTCCTGCGCGCCCAGGTCGGCGTCAAGGCGCTGTACAGGCCGTGCGCCAGCATGTTCATCTGCGGCACGCCCTACGGCAGCACCGCCGGCAGCGACATCCAGGCGAAGTCGAACATGAAGAAGGCGCAGGACCTGCTCAAGGCCTCCGGCTACGACGGCACGCCGATCGTGCTGATGAAGCCGACCGACCTGGCGGCGATCCAGAAGCTGCCCGACGTCGCGGCGCAGCTGATGCGCCAAGCCGGCTTCAAGGTCGACCTGCAGGCAATGGACTGGCAGACGCTGGTCGGCCGCCGCGCCAAGAAGGATGCACCCGACAAGGGCGGCTGGCACATGTTCCTGACTGCCTGGCAGACCTACGACGTGTGGAGCCCGATCGCCAACCCGACCATGGACACGCGCGGCGAGAAGTCCGGCTGGTTCGGCTGGGCCAGCGACGACAAGATCATGGAGCTGCGCGCCCAGTTCATGCGCGCCACCGACGAGCCGACCAAGAAGAAGCTCGCCGACCAGATCCATGCCCGCGCGTTCGAGGTCGCGACCCATGCGCCGCTCGGCGAGTACGACCAGCCGATGGCGGCGCGCAAGAACATCAGCGGCTTCTTCGTCACCAACGGCAACATCTACTGGAACCTGAAGAAGACCGGCTCCTGAGCGACCGCGCACCCGGGTCCTGAAGCGCCGCCGCTGCATCCATGGGCAGCTTCCTCGCCCGGCGGCTGCTGGCGACCCTGCCGGTGCTGCTGATCGTGGCGGTGCTGGTGTTCCTGATGCTGCGGCTGACGCCGGGCGATCCGGCCGCGTTGCTGGCCGGCGACGCCGCCAGCACCGAGCAGATCGCCCGGATCCGTCAGGGGCTCGGCCTCGACCGGTCGATCCCGGAGCAGTTCGCGATCTGGTTCGGCCGCCTGCTGACCGGCGACCTCGGCGAGTCGTTCTACTACAAGACCCGCGTCATCGACCTGATCGGGCAGCGCCTGGAGCCGACCGTGTCGCTCGCCGCCCTGACGATCACCATCGCCGTCCTGGTCGCGGTTCCGCTCGGCGTGCTGGCGGCCTGGCGCTTCGGCGGCTGGCTCGACCGCGGCCTGATGGCGTTCTCGGTCCTCGGCTTCTCGATCCCGGTGTTCGTGCTCGCCTACTTGCTGATCTGGCTCGTCTCGCTGCAGCTCGGCTGGCTGCCGGTGCAGGGCTACCGGCGCTTCGCCGACGGCACCCTGCCGTGGCTGCAGCACCTGCTCCTGCCGGCGATCACGCTGTCCGTCATCTACATCGCGCTCATCGCCCGGGTGACGCGCGCGGCGGTGCTCGAAACCCTCGGCGAGGACTACATCCGCACGGCGCGGGCGAAGGGCCTGCGCGAGGGCCGCGTCCTCATCCAGCATGCGCTGGCCAATGCCGCGGTGCCGATCGCGACGGTCATCGGCATCGGCATCGCCCTCCTGATCGGCGGCGTCGTCGTCACCGAATCGGTGTACGCCATCCCGGGCCTCGGCCGCCTCACCGTCGACGCCGTGCTGGCGCGCGACTTCCCCACCATCCAGGGCGTGATCCTTCTGTTCTCCTTTGTCTACGTGATCGTCAACCTGCTCGTCGACCTGTCGTACGTGTTCTTCGATCCGCGGATCCGGTACTAGGCATGCTGCCGGTTGCGCGAGGAGCGGCGGGGTCGGTAGGGCACGGCAACGCCGCGTCCGGGCAGGCCGCGGCGCTTCACTGGAGCGGTCTTCGCTCCGCTCCGACTTCCCTGCGATGCTCGGTCGCGTGGCCCCGTCGCATAACTCCCTACGCTCATTTCGTTTGCTGCGCTCAAACAGATGCGACGAGTCAGATGACGATGCGCGCTGCGCGCGCGGCCACGAGCCCTGCGCTTCTCGGCGCCCCAGAGGCGCGCCGCAGCCTGCCCGGACGCGGCGTTGCTGCAGCGCGTAGTGGTTCACGGAACAAGACCAGTCCAGCGCGGCAGGCGGTGTCCGGCGGGGGCGCTGTCTGTGGCGGCGAGAAGCGCAGGCCTGGGGTCGGCGCGCGCAGCGCGCTTCGTGGTCTGACTTGCCGCATCTGTCTGAGCGCAGTGAGCGCAGCGAACGACGCGAGTTATGCGGCACGACCCCAGGCCGAGCATCGCAGCGGAGTCGGCTCGCAGCGCCGACCGCCACAGTCTGCGCCAGCGCCGGGCACCGCCTGCCGCGCCGCGCGAGGGATGCACTGAAATGAGCGTTGTTCCTGCCCCAGCCCAATCTTTCGAGGCGCTGTCGGTCGAGGCCGCGACCGTCATCCCGCAGCAGAGCGCCTGGCAGCGCGTGCGGCGGAGCACCTCGGTCCGCATCGGCGGCTGGTTTCTCGCGCTGCTGGTCGTGGTCGCCCTGCTCGCGCCGTGGCTCGGCACCGTCGATCCGTCGCTCTTCGACCCGGCGAGCCGCGACCTCCTGCCCGGCCGAGCCGGCGAGATCACGACGCTCGAGGGCGAGACGCTGAAGCACCGCTTCCTCATGGGCTCGGACAGCTTCGGCCGCGACATCTACAGCCGGGTGATCTACGGCACCCAGGTGTCGCTGATCGTCGGCATCGCGACCGCCGCCGTAGCGATGGCGATCGGCGTCCTGCTCGGCCTGCTCGCCGGCTTCCTGCGCGGCGTCGACGGGCCGCTGATGCGCGTCATGGACGGCCTGATGGCGATCCCGGCCATCCTGATCGCGATCGCGCTCGTCGCCATGTGGAAGGGCAGCCTGCTGACGGTGGTCATCGCAATCGCGATCCCCGAGATCCCGCGCGTCACCCGCCTCGTGCGCTCGCTCGTGCTGACCATCCGCGAGGAGCCCTACGTCGAGGCCGCGATCTCGCTCGGCACGCCGACCTGGAAGATCATGCTGCGCCACATCCTGCCGAACACGGTCGCGCCGCTGGTGGTCCAGGGCACCTTCATCTGCGGCTCGGGCATCCTCACCGAAGCGATCCTGTCGTTCCTCGGCGTCGGCCTGCCGCCGGACATCCCGACCTGGGGCAACGTGATGGCCGAGGGCCGCGGCCAGTTCAACGAATACCCGCACAACATCTTCTTCCCCGGCGTGTTCCTCACCTTGACGGTGCTGGCCATCAACCTGCTCGGCGACGGCCTGCGCGACACGCTCGATCCGAAGATGGCGAAGCGGGTATGACGGCAGCGGCGGCCACCGCGCTGCGCGCGGACCCCAGGCCCGGCGGTGACGCGGGCGCGCCCATCCTCCAGGTCCGCGACCTGACGATCGGGCTGCCCTCCGGCGGCGACCGCTCGACGGCGGTGCGGCAGGTCTCCTTCGACGTCGGCCGCGGCGAGATCCTCTGCCTGGTCGGCGAATCGGGCTCCGGCAAGTCGGTGATCGCGCAGGCCGTGATGGGCCTGCTGCCGAAGTCGCTGCCGGTCCTCGGCGGCAGCATCCGGCTGCAGGGCGAAGACCTCACGCAGGCGGCGCCGGCGCGCCTGCGTGCCCTGCGCGCGACCCGCATGTCGATGATCTTCCAGGAGCCGATGACGGCGCTGAACCCGGTAATGACCTGCGGCGAGCAGATCAGCGAGGTGCTGCGCGAGCACACCCGGCTCGGCCCGGCCGAGCGCCGCGCCAAGGTGCTCGAGATCGTTCGCGAGGTGCTGTTGCCGGAACCCGAGCGCATGGTCGCGAGCTATCCGCACCAGCTCTCCGGCGGCCAGCGCCAGCGCATCGTCATCGCCATGGCGCTGGTGCTCGACCCGGCCCTGCTGATCGCCGACGAGCCGACCACCGCGCTCGACGTCACGACGCAGGCGCAGATCCTCAAGCTGGTGCTCGACCTGCAGCGCCGGCACGGCGCCGGCGTGCTCTTCATCACCCACGATTTCGGCGTCGTCGCCGAGATGGCGCACCGGGTCGCGGTGCTGCGCCTGGGCACGCTGGTCGAGCTCGGCACGAAGCACGACGTGCTGCAGCGGCCGCAGCACGACTACACGCGGATGCTGATCGGCGCCGTGCCGACGCTGCACCTGAAGGCGCGCCCCAGCGACCCGGCGGCGCCCTTCGTGCTGCGCGTGCGCGGGCTCGACAAGACCTACCGCGACAAGCGCTGGTTCGGGGCGCAGCGCACGGTGCACGCGGCGAGCGACGTGAACCTCGAGATCCGACGCGGCCAGACGCTGGGCATCGTCGGCGAGTCCGGCTCCGGCAAGTCGACGGTGGCGCGCTGCATCGTCCGCCTGATCGACCCGAGCGGCGGCTCGGTGCTGCTCGGCAGCGGCGCCGGCGAGGACATCGCGACCCTGGCCAGCCGCGCACTGCGGCCGCTGCGCAAGCGCGTCCAGATCGTCTTCCAGGATCCCTACCGCTCGCTGAATCCCCGCCGCAACGTCGCCGAGGCGCTCATCGAGGGCCCGGTGAACTACGGCCTCTCGCGCCAGGAAGCGCTGCTGCGCGCGCGCCAGCTGCTCGAGATGGTGCGCATGGACAGCGGCGCCCTCGACCGCTACCCGCACCAGTTCTCCGGCGGCCAGCGGCAGCGCATCTGCATCGCGCGGGCGCTGATGATGGAGCCGGAGCTGCTCGTCGCCGACGAGGCCGTCTCGGCCCTCGACGTCTCGGTGCAGGCGCAGGTGCTGCGCCTGTTCGAGGAGATCCGCGTCCGCCTGAACCTGGCCATGCTCTTCATCACCCACGACCTGCGCGTCGCCTCGCAGGTCTGCGACCAGCTGGCGGTGATGTCGAACGGCCAGGTCGTCGAGGTCGGCCCAGCGCACCAGGTCTTCAGCGCACCGCAGCACGCCTACACGCGCGCCCTCTTCGCCGCCGCGCCGGGGCGCGACTTCGCCTTCGGCACCGCCCTCGCCGACCCTGTGTCCTGAACCC
>NZ_JANODC010000176.1:0-6966 GCF_031412495.1 Rhizobacter sp.
CGTCTTCGCCGTGCTGTTCACCGGCACGATGAATCGGCTCGTGAACACGGCGTCTTCGGCGCGTTGCACGATCGGCACGGCGCCGCCGTTGGTGCGCAGCTTCGCCTGGACGAAGGTGAAGCCGCCGAGCCAGGCCAGGTCGATCTTGTTCGTCGCCAGGCCCTCGACGACCGCGGCGTAGTCGGTCACCGGCGTGAACTGGACCTCGCGGCCGGTCTCCTTCCGCAGGTAGTCGCCGAGCGGCTGGAACTTGCGCTGCAGCTCGGTCGGTGCTTCGTCCGGGATCGCCGACACGCGCAGCACCTCGCCAGGCTGGGCCCGGGCGAGGCCCGCGGCGACGAGCACGGCCGCGGCGACAAGCAGGATTCGACGATTCGACATGATTTCCTTCGGGTGGTGAATCAGGGGCGGCGCGAGGCCGAGCGAAAGCCGGCGAAGACGTCGCTGCGGCCGGGCAGGAAGAAGTTCCGGTAGCGCCGGTCGTGCAGCCGGCGGTGCGCAGCGAAGGAGCCGCCGCGCAGCTCGCGGTGGCTCTCGAACCACGGCTGCGAGTAGTCGCGGTACGGTCCCGGCGTGAAGCCCGGCCAGGGCCGGAACGGATCGGCGGTCCATTCCCAGACGCTGCCGCCCCATTCGAAGCCGGGAGCGGATTGTGCCGCCTGCTCCCATTCGGCGGCCCGGGGCAGGCGCCGCCCGGCCCAGCGACACCACGCCTCGGCCTCGAATGCAGAGACATGCACGACGGGGCCGTGCGGATCGAGCGAACACCAGCGGTCGAACCAGCGCGCCTGCCAGCCACCGCTGCCGCGGCGCCAGCGCCCCGGATGCGCCAGGCCGTGCGCCGACAGCCAGGTGCCGGCGGCACCGGGCCAGAGCGCCGGCTCGTCGTAGCCGCCGGCGGTCACGAAGGCGAGGAAGGCGGCGTTGTCGACCGGGACCGAATCGATCTCGAACGGGGCCAGCTCGACCACGTGCGCCTCGACCTCGTTGTCGAAGGCGAAGCCGGGCTCGGAGGCGGCGCGCCCGATCGAGACCGGGCCGCCGGGCAGGCGCAGCCGCTCGCGCCGGCCGCATGCGACCGGCGCCGCGATGCCGGCGGGCGCGGGCCAGCCGAGCGCGGCGCGCAGCCAGACGAAGGCCTCGCCGTGCATGTCCTCGTGAAAGAGGGCGAGCCGGTGCCAGTAGAGCGCGGCGTCGTCGGCGCTGTCCGGGATGGCCTCGACGCAGGCGCCGAGCTGCGCCTGCAGCGTCGCGAACAGGCTGGCACGGTCCGGCCAGCGGTGGCGCCAGCGATCGGCATGGGCCAGGCGCGCCGAGTCGTGGAGCGCGTCGGGGCCGGCGATCCGGGCCGGGCGCGCCGCCTCGATGAAGCCGTCAGCGGTCGCCCGATGCGGGCCGCGCAGGACCCAGAACTCGCCGAACCATGCCAGGTGGGCGAGCTCCCAGGCGATCGGGTTGATGCCCGCTTGCTCGGGCACGTTCCACTGCGCTTCGTCGAGGTCGGCGACGAGGGCGAGCGTGCGGGCGCGACTGTCGCGCAGGGCGGCGCCGAGACGGTCGCCGGCGAGCCGGCGCGCGTCAGACATCGGTGGCGGAGCGTGCCATCATGGGCCGATGACCGCTTCGCCGGACGCCGTGCCGCGCGTCCACATCGTCACGCCGGCCCTGCACGGGGCCAACAACGGCAACGCCCACACGGCCGAGCGCTGGCGCGTCTTCCTGGCGCCGGTCGCGGCCTGCGAGGTGGCGCTGCAGTGGCGCGGCGAACCGGCCGACCTCCTGATCGCGCTGCACGCGCGGCGATCGGCGGCGTCGATCGCCGCCTTCCACGCCGACCATCCGGAGCGGCCCATTGCGGTGGTCCTGACCGGGACCGACCTGTACCGGGACATCGACGAGGATGAGCGCGCGCAGCATTCGCTGCAGTGTGCCAGCGCCCTCGTCGTGCTGCAGGACGAAGGGCCGGCCCGGCTCGACGCGGCGGGCCGGGCGAAGGCCCGCGTCATCGTCCAGTCGGCGCCGTCGCTGCTGCTGCCGCCGCGGCCGGCCGCGCAGGCGGAGTTCGTGGCCGTCGGCCACCTGCGCGAGGAAAAGGACCCGCTGACGCTGATGGCCGCAGCGCGCCTCGTGGGGCCATCGGTGCGAATCGCTCACATCGGCGCCGCGCTCGACCCGACGCTCGGCGCCGCGGCCGCGCAGACGATGCAGGCGTGCCCCGGCTACCTCTGGCTCGGCGCGATGGAGCACGGGGCGGCGCGGCGCCGCATCGCCCGTTCGCTCGCCCTCGTCCACCCGAGCCGGATCGAGGGCGGCGCCAACGTCGTCATCGAGGCGCTGCGCTCGCGCGTGCCGGTGCTGGCCAGCCGCATCGACGGCAACCTGGGCCTTCTCGGTGCCGACTACGACGGCACCTTCGAGGTCGGCGATGCACCGGCCCTGGCGCGCCTGATGCGCCGCTTCGTCGATGACTCCGCCTTTGCCGCGCACCTTGCGGCGCAGTGCGCGGCGCGCGCGCCGCGCTTCCGGCCGGCGCTCGAGCGCGCGGCGGTGCGCCGCCTCGTCGCACCTGCTCGCACCCCGGCAGCGCGGCGCTGAGACAATCCGCCCTCCCCACGCCACGAGATCGCCATGAACGATTCCTTCCCGAAGGCCGACCCCGGCGCCGTCCGGCTGACGAGCTTCTCGCACGGCGGCGGCTGCGGCTGCAAGATCGCGCCCGGCGTGCTGTCGGAGATCCTCCGCTCGAGCGCCGGCGGCATCGTCCCGCCCGAGCTGATGGTGGGCATCGAGACCGCCGACGACGCCGCCGTGTACCGCCTCAACGACACGCAGGCGCTCATCGCGACGACCGACTTCTTCATGCCGATCGTCGACGACCCGTTCGACTTCGGCCGCATCGCCGCGACCAACGCGATCAGCGACGTGTACGCGATGGGCGGCCGGCCGATCATGGCCCTGGCGCTCGTCGCGATGCCGATCGACAAGCTCTCCGTCGAGACGATCGGCCAGGTCATCCGCGGCGGCGAATCGGTCTGCCGGATGGCCGGCATCCCGATCGCCGGCGGCCACACCATCGATTCGGTCGAGCCGATCTACGGCCTGGTCGTGATGGGGCTCGTGCACCCGGACAAGGTCCGCCGCAATGCCGACGCGAAGGCCGGCGACGTGCTGATCCTCGGCAAGCCGCTCGGCGTCGGCGTCATGTCGGCGGCGCTGAAGAAAGGCAAGCTCGACGCCGCCGGCTACGACCGCCTCGTCGACACGACGACGCGCCTGAACACGCCCGGCATCGCCCTGGCCGACATGGCCGGGGTGCACGCGATCACCGACGTCACCGGCTTCGGCCTGGCCGGGCACACGCTCGAGCTGGCGCGCGGCGCGGACCTGGCGGTGACGATCGAGTGGGGCCGGGTGCCGCTGCTCGCCGGTGTCGAGGCGCTTGCGGCCGCCGGTTTCGTCACCGGTGCCTCGGGCCGCAACTGGGCTGGCTACGGCGCCGAGGTGGCGCTCGACGCCGGCCTGCCGGCCGTGGCGATGGACCTGCTGACCGACCCGCAGACCTCGGGCGGCCTGCTCGTCAGCTGCGATCCGGCCAGCGAAGCGGCGGTGCTCGCGCTGTTTCGCCGCGAGGGCTTCGCCACGGCAGCCCGCATCGGCCGCGTCGACGCCGGTCCGACCGGGCTGCGCGTCGTCGCCTGACGGCGGGCAGCGTCAGGCGGCTTCGGCGAAAAGCATCGGCGCGCCCGCCGCCTCCACCCCGGGTTCCCCGGGCACGCCCGGCAGCGCGGCGGCGTCGATCACGGCGCGCAGGCGGCCGGACTCGACGCCTGCCGTCGCGGCAGCACGGTCGGCGATCTCGCCGGCGAGCGTGCGCATCAGCGTCGTCGAATGGCGGATGCGCGCGCGGAAGCCGGCATCGTCGAGACGGTCGTTGAGGCTCGCGTTCAGCGTCGCGAACCAGGGCAGCGAGGCCTGGTCGAGCATCACCGCCCGGTTGTCGCCCGGCGTGGGCGGCCGGTTCGCGCTCCACTCGCGCAGCAGCCGCTGCACCTCCACGTTGAGCTGCTGGCAGTGGGCGAGCTCAAGGCGCAGGTCCGACAGCGCCGGCAGGTCGGCGATGCGGCCCTGGAAGAAGAACTGCGCCAGGATGCCCCAGTAGTAGGTGTAGTCCCAGATCACCTTCACCGGCAGCACGCGGGCGTCGCCGAAGATCGGGTACTGGCCCTGGTAGAGGGCGAGCGTGCTCTCGTAGAACGAATGGAAGATCTGGTCGTAGATGCGCGCGTGCGCCTCGATCGGCCGGCCGGCCAGGTCGCGCCCGACCAGCTCGGTGATGTAGGTGTTGGCGATGGCGATGAAGTCGCTGCCGGGCGAATAGAACGGGTCGAGGAAGAGTCCGGCCTCGCCGGTGAGGGCCCAGCGCTCGCCCGAGAAGACCTGCTTGCAGCCGTAGGAGAAGTTGCGGAAGAAGGCGAAGTCCTGCAGCAGGTGGCGCTTGCCGTCGAGCTCGTCGAAGAGGCGCGGCTGGTGCTCGCCGAGCCACTCCATCGCCTTGTCGAAGCTGTTCATCGTCGCCAGCGGATGCATGCCTGCGTCGGCGACGATGCCGACCGAATGCGAGCCGGAGGCGAGCGGGATCAGCCAGGCCCAGTAGCCGGGGCCGACGAGGTGGTTGGTGGAGAGCCAGCGCGCCGCCGGGTCGCAGCGGCCGCGCCAGGACGGGTCGTCCGACCAGTCGTCGATGCGGATCCGGTCAGCGATGCGGAACCACACCGCATTGGCGTCGTGCCCGTTCGGCTCGGCAAGCTCCAGCTTCTTTTTGATCAGCCCGGCCCGCCCGCAGGCGTCGATCAGCCAGCGCGAGCGCGCCTCGCAGCGGCGGCCGCCTTCGGTCCACTCGACCCGGTGCTCGCCGCCGGCTGCAGCGAGCTCGATGTCGCGGACCAGCGCGCCGCCGGCGAAGCGCACGCCGCGCCGCGCCGCTTCCTCGGCCAGGAAGTTCTCGAAGATGCCGCGGTCGAGCTGGTAGCTGGGCACCGACAGGAAACGGCTGGCCCCGATCTCGGTGACGGCCTCGACGTCGCGCCGGCCCTCCGAGGAAAAGAAGCGGAAGCCGAACTTCTTCAGCTGCGCCGTGTCGAGGTGCGCCTTCAGGCCGAGCACCTGGCTGAAGTAGTGCGCGCCGATCTCGACCGTCGACTCGCCGACCTTGTGCGCGGCGTGCGGCACCGGATGCTGGCGCCGCTCGAGGACCAGGATGTCGAGCCCGGGGTGGCTCTGCTTCAGCTGCAGCGCCAGCGTCAGCCCGGCGAGCCCACCACCGGTGATGACGACGTCGTGCCGCGTCGCCGTCGGGCCCGGGGTGGCGGCGGTGGGTGCGGTCTCGGCCATCGGCGCGATCATGCCTGGGCCGCCGCGCCGATGCCCGCGCCCGCCTCGGCAAGGCTCGCCGGCCGCAACCGCAGGGCGAGGTCGCGGCCGAGCGGCAGCTCGAGGGCGGCGCCGGCGGCGGCTCGCTCCGGCGGCCGCGGCAGGCGGGCCAGGAACTCGAAGAACGGCAGGGCGTCGGCCATGGCACTGCCGGCCAGCGATCGCGCTGCCTCCGAATGCAGCGGCGGCACCGAGGTCGGCCCGGGCACCAGCGTCCAGTCGAACGCGGCGAGCGTGCGGCTGCTCGCCTCACTGCAGAGGACGAGCGCTCCGGCGACCAGGCCGCGGCTGCGCGTCACCGATGCCAGGGCGCCGGTCGCCTCGACGTCGAAGGCGACCAGGAGCACCGGCTCGCCCTCCGTCGCGCACTGCACCGCGGCCTCGAGCAGGCCGGCGGCGAAGCTGGCGTCGAAGGCGGTGAGCGCCGTGCTTGCCGCCATGCAGCCGGTGCCGATGGTCCAGTAGCCGGCGGCGGCGTTGTGCTCCGAGTTGTGGAAACGGGTCGGCGAGATGAGCGTCGGCTGCTCGGCGAGGGTGCGGCACATGTAGTCGTTGACCGCGAGGTCGCCGTGCGCCGAGGTGAAGATCGAAGCCATCGACCCGGGAGCCCGGCCGGCATCGCGCGCCGCGGCCGCCGCGACCTCGAGCGCCAGGGCGACGGTGTCGGGGGCGCGACGTCGCTCCGCCGGGGCGAGGATCTCCGGCGCCGGTCGCTTGGCCGGCGGGTCGGCGAGCGGACCTTCGCCGCGCAGGGCGGCGCGGGCCGCGGCCCAGCCGGGCAGCGTCGGCGCCCAGAAGGCGGCCGACTCGACGTGGAAGCGGGCGCCGCTCATGCGGCTGTCGAACCCGCAGCACCGTCGGCGCGGCCGAAGGCGAGGACGCAGTTGTTCCCGCCGAAGCCGAAGGAGTTGCTGAGCGCGACGCGAACGTCGGCGCGCTGCGGCTGCAGGCGGATCTGCGGACCGCAGGCTTCGTCGAGATCGCGGGAGTTGACCGTGCCGGGCAGGAAGCCGGTCTGCAGCGCGAGGAGGCTGGCCACCGCCTCGACGATGCCCGCCGCGCCCAGGGTGTGGCCGGTGATGCCCTTGGTCGAGCTGGCATGGGTGCGCGCCGGGAAGCGCCGCGCGACGAGCGCCGCCTCGACCTCGTCGTTCTTGGTGCTGGCCGTGCCGTGCAGGTTGATGTGGTCGACCTGGCCGGCGTCGAGCCCGGCCCGCGCCAGGGCGTCGTCGAGGGCGCGTTCGGCGCCGAGCCCCTCGGGGTGCGGCGTCGACATGTGGTGCGCGTCGCTCGATTCGCCGTAGCCGAGCAGGAGCGGCGCACCCGGCGCGCCCGCATCCGCTCGCTCGAGCAGCGCGAAGCCCGCCGCCTCGCCGATGCTGATGCCGTCGCGCGCCGCATCGAAGGGCCGGCACGGCGCCGGCGAGACCAGCTGCAGCGCGTTGAAGCCGAACAGGACGCTGCCGCAGAGCGTGTCGACGCCGCCGACGATGGCCGCGTCGACGAGGCCCAGGCGCAGCATGCGCTCCGCGGTCG
>NZ_JANODC010000177.1:0-11963 GCF_031412495.1 Rhizobacter sp.
CGACCAGCGGCCCTTGTCCTTCTGCTCGATGGCGGTGGTGCTGCGGGCGACGTGGTAGCCCGCCGCGTACGGCGCCTTCAGCGGGATGGCGGCCAGGCTCTGCACCGTCAGCCACGGCTAGCCTGCGCCTTCCTGCACGACCTCGAGCGAGCCGCCAACGTCCGGCCAGGCGACCTTCAGCGCGGCGCCGTTCGGCTGCCGGCCCCAGTCGGCGACCTGTCCGGTCGGCGAGGACGCGGCGGCGCCTGCCGCAGGCGTCGCCTCGGCCACCGCGCCGGCCAGCGTCCGCCCGGCCACCGGCACCGACTCGAAGCGGGCCGAGAACTTGTCCAGCGCCAGCGACCCCCACAGATTCGCGGTGGTCGTCAGCCAGGCGCCGCGCCGCTGCCGGGCCAGGCTGCCGACGACCATGCGCGGCAGGTCGTCCTTCCAGGCGGGGTCGTCGAGCACGGCCAGGATCAGCCGCGCCGCGTTGGCGTCGGCGCTGTCCATCAGCCACCACCAGAAGTCGCTCTCCTCGGTGCTGAAGCGCAATGTCGTGCCGGCGTAGGTCAGGCGGGCGCGCAGGATCTGCTGCGCTTCCTCGAGGCGCTTGGCCCGCGCCGGGATCGCCGGCACGCGCTTGAGCACATTGAGCCAGTCGATGACCGCCGCCGTCGGCCAGGTGTTCGGCACCAGGTTGATCGAGCCCAGCTGCTTCGGCTGGACCCGGCCGTAGCGGGACAGGGCTTCGAGCGCCGCCATCTTGCGCACGTCGAGGTCGGGCCGCGGCGACCAGAACCGGCGCTCGATGCGGCCTTCGACGAATGCCGTCAGGCCGTCGAGCATCGCCGAGCGCGCCTCGGCCGGCAGCTCGAAGCCGGCCTCGTGCGTGGCCGCGAGCACGTAGGCCGTGAGGCGGTCGCTGCCGCGCGGCGGCTCGTCGGCGCGCGGCGGGAAGTAGCTGGCCAGGCCGTCGCTGTCGAGGTAGGTCGGCAAGGCATTGGCGACCGCGGCCCACATCTGCGCGTCCTTCAGCCCGACCGACTTCGAGGTCTTCTGCTCGAGGCAGACGAAGGGATAGGTCTCGAAGAAGCGGCGCAGCCCGGGAAGCGCGCCGGTCAGGCGCGGCTGGACGGCGACGTTCAGGCCGCCGCGCCTGGCGCCGGCAACACCGGCGAGGGCATCGGCCGGCGCGGCCACCGGCAGGCTGAACCGGCCGTCGAGCTGCGCCAGCGTCGCCTGCAGCACGCGCACCGGCACGGCGGCGGCGACGAGCTGGGTGATCTTCAGGCGATCTCGGCCCCCCTCCTTGGCCGCACCGGCCTCCTCGACCGCGGCTTCCCAGGCGATGCTGAACGCCTCGGCCGGGACGTCGACCGGCCAGACGATCTCCTTCGCCGCGCCGGCGGCGAGGACGAGGTCCTGCGGCGGCAGCGCGATCGGCGCGCGGGCGATGTCGGCCGCGTCCCGGCCCGGCGAGTTCGCCGTGCCCTGCAGCGTGGCGCGCACCTTCATCTCGCGGGCCGTGGTGTTGCGCAAGGTCAGCATCGCCGTGAACCGGTCGCCGTCGCGGACGAGCGGCGGCAGGCCGGCGAGCACCTGCAGGTCCTGCGTGACGCGAACGCTGGTGTGGCCGGTGCCGAACTTGTCGATGCCCGCGTCGGCGACGGCGACCAGCCTGAAGCTCGTCAGCGAGTCGTTGAGCGGCACCTCGATCGTCGCCTCGCCGTTGGCGTCGAGAACGACGTTCGGCCTCCAGACCAGGAGCGTGTCGAACAGCTCGCGTGTCGCGCCGCGGCCGCCGCCGCCGCCCGCCGCCACGGCCTTTCGACCGTAGTGGCGCCGGCCGATGATCTCGCTCTGCGCGGTGCTCGTCTCCACGCCCCAGGCGCGCTGCTGCAGCATGGCGTCGAGGAGCTTCCAGCTTTCGTTGGCGCGCAGCGCGAGCAGGCCCTCGTCCACCGCGGCGAAGGCGAGCTCGGCGCCGGCAAGCGGCTTGCCAGCGTACGACACCTTCACCTTGGCGATCGCCTTCTGCCGCACCTGGTACTGCGCCTTGTCGGCGCTGACGCTCACCTGCAGCTCGTGCGCGGCCAGGCCGATGCGCAGCGCCGCGACGCCGAGCTTGAAGGCCGGCTTGGCGAGATCGACCATCGCCGTCGGGGCCCGGTAGTCGCGGCCGTCGTGGCGAAAGCTGTTCCACCACGACAGCGGCTCGCGCCAGCCCCAGGTGAAGAGCGAGTACCACGGCGTCTCGCGGACGCGGCCGCGGATCGCGAGAACGCTGACGTACACGTTCGGGCCCCAGGTCGGCTGGATCTTCAGCTCGACCGTGGGGTCGTCGCCGCGCAGGGTCACGACCTGGGTCGCGATCACGCCTTCGCGCTCGACCGCGACCAGTGCCGTCGCCTCGCGAAAGGGCATGCGCACCTGCAGGCGCGCCGTCTCCCCCGGCTCGTAGCGCTTCTTCTCCGGCAGGAGGTCGATGCGGTCGTCGTTGTCCTGGGCGAACCAGAGCTCGCCCTGCCCCGTGACCCAGACGGTGGCCGCGGCCTGGGCCGGATGGCCCTGCGCATCCCGGGCCTCGGCGATGAGCTCGACCTGGCCGGCGCCGTCGAGCGTCGCCTCGCAGGCGACGAGGCCGCGGTCGTCGGTCGTGCCCGAGCAGAGGCTGCCGAGCTCCCTGACCTCGGTCCGGTTGTCGTAGGCGTAGAAGCCGCCGACCATGCGCTTCCTCGTCGTGATCACCTGGCTCGTGCGGCCGCGCACGGCGACGGCCTGGCCCTTGAGCGGCTCGCCGGCGGTGTCGAGGGCGACGACGCTGAACTTCGCCTTGCCGCGGTTGCTGGCCCAGGACGCGGCGCGGACGCCGAGCACGACGGCACTCGGCCACAGTTCGATGCGTGTGGCGACCGTCTGCGTCTCGCCGTTCGGGTCGTCGAAGGTGACTTCGGCGTCGATGGCCGCCGGCCGGGTCGACGCCGGCAGGTCCTTGATCGTGAAGCTCGCCGCGCCGTTGCGGTCGGTGGCCAGGGCGACCTTGTCGGCGACGAGGCGGCCTTCGCGCCCGGCCCCTTCGGCCGCGCGCTCGTCGCCATCGCCGCTGTCATGCTCCGCCTTCTTCGGATCGCGCGCCGGCTCGAAGGAGAAATCGTCGAAGCCGGCGAAGGCCGGCGCGCGCGGCTTCAGCAGCGCCGATGCGCGCAGCGGCGCACCGGCCATTGCCCCGCCGGAGAAGTAACCTATCTGCACGTCGACGACGACGTCCTTCGGCGCGACGGCCATGGCCTTCGGGCCGCTGATGCGCGCATCGACGAGCGGCAGGCGGAACTCCTCGACGCGGAAGCTGCCGCTGGTCCAGCTGCGCTGGCGCTCGCCCTCCTCGAGATCGGGCGCCGTGGCGCCGGGCTCGCGGTCGAGCACGACCTCGTAGACACCGAGCTTGGCCGCCGGCGGGATGTTCCAGGCCATGTGGGCGCTGCGCCCGCCGCCGGCCCACTGCAGCGGCAGCGTGAACTCCTGGCCGCTGCCCTGGTGGACGATCCTGGCCCGCGTCGGCAGCCGCTCCGGCCGCACGGCGGCGAGCCCGGCCGAGGTCTCGAGGCGGATGAAGTGCTTCATCGACACCGTCTCGCCGGCACGGAACAGCGGCCGGTCGAAGACGGTCGACGCACGCAGGTCGGGCTCGGCGCCGCGCCCAGTGGGCACGTTGAAGCGCCACGCCTCGATGCCCTTCTGCCAGCTGCTGAAGACGAAGGCGACGTCGGTCTGGCCGCCCTTGTCGTCGGCCTTGCGCGCGGTGACGAAGAAGCCGTTGTCGGCCGGACAGTTCCCGACCGGCTCGCCGAGCAAGCGCGCGACGACGGCCAGGCCCTTGGCGTCGGTGCGGCCGTTCCAGAGCGGCTTGCCCTGGCAGTCGTGGACGACGACGGCGGCGTTCTCGACCGGCCGGCCGCGGTCGAGCGTCGTGACCCAGGCGACGCTGTTCTCGCGCCCGTGCTTGAAGTGGACGCCGAGGTTGGTGACGAGGACGCCGGTGCGAACGAACATCGGCGCGCGCTTGTCGAGCAGCGACTGGCCGAGGCGGAGCGACTCGATCTCAACCACGTGGTAGCCGGGCTGCGCCAGCGGGATGCCGACGACCTCGAACGGCCGCGGGTCGGCGCCGGCGAGCTGCGGCAGCTCGAGCCGGCCAGCGCCGGCGTCGCCGGCGAGCAGCGACACCTCGCGTGTGCCGACGCGGCGGTCGACGCGGCGCTTCGTGACCCGGCCGCGCGCGTCGCGGTCCTCCTCGAACGTGTGCCACTCGCGCTGCGGCAGGCCCAGCTCCTCGGCGGTCAGCCGGGTCTCGTGGTAGCGCTGCAGCTTCGCGTACCAAGCCAGGATCTCGGCGTCGGCGAGCAGGCGCTTGACGCGGACCTGGCCGCGGCTCGCGGCCGACGCCGCAGCGCTGGCGGCGCCCGCAGCACCCGCGGGTCGCAGCTCGGCCTGCACGTGGCGCAGCGTCACCGGCAACATCGACTCGGCGTGGCGCTCGACGACGCCGAACGGCGCCGACGCGAACTTCGCGATCGGCGGCGCGTCGCCGGTCTGCACCTTGAGCGGAAAGCTCGCGGCATTGGCGAGAGGGCGGCCGGCGTTGTCCTTCAGCTCGCGCGGCAGCTCGACGCTGAAGGCGGCATTCTCGGCCAGCGGCATCGGGAAGGTGACTTCGGCGACCTCGGCCGACTTGTCGTCCTTGTCGAACATCGGCGCCAGCGCCTCGCCGCTGGCCGGGCGCAGGCGAACCTGCGCCGCCTGCTCACGCGACACGGGCGCCGTGAAGCGCACGGTGACCGGCCGGATCGGCACGCAGGGGGCGTTCGCCTTCTCGCGCTCGCAGCTGAACTCGGCCGTGAACGCCGGCCGCACGGTGTAGCGGAAGCGCTGCTCGATCGTCGTGAGCACCTGCGGGTTGGCCGTCGCGGCGATGCCCTTGCCCCAGACGACGCGCGCCGCGGAGCGGTTCGGCAGCGGCCGCTCGCAGCGAGCGAGTAGCGCGCGCTCGGCCGCTGCCTTCTCGATGCGGCGCGCCTTCAGGACCTGGGCGCGCACGTCGCCGCCGACGATGCGCAGGGCCAGCCGCTCGCCGATGCCTTCGACCTCGCACCAGGCGTTGGCGACGACGCTGGCCTCGACGGCCGGGCCGTTCAGGCGAATGAGGAAGTGCTGGTCCTCCTCGATCTCGCTGCCGTCGCCCGGTTGCATCGCGACGATCGCCGGGCCGCCGGTGGAGAACGAGAACTCGGTCGGGCCGGTGAGCGTGGCCGCTGCTGCGCTAGCCGCGGTGCCGGGGGGGCCGGCCTTCGCCGTCGGCTTCCAGTCGGAACGCAGCCGCGCCGTGCAGCGGGTGCCGGGCCCGAACGGCTCGCGGAAGTCGTAGAGCCAGACCCGGTCGCTGGCCCAGCGGCCCGCCCCCGGCGGCACGACGCCGGCACAGGCCACGGCGAACGGGTCGGGCAGGCGCGGGTCGCCGAACGCGACCACCGCTTCCGAGAACCTGACCGTGACCTGGCGGACCTGCGCCACCTCGCCCTGCGGGCTGACGGCGACGACGCCGGCGGCGTGGGCCGAGGGCAGGCACAGGGCGAATGCCGCGACGAGGCCACCGATGCAACGCTTCATTGACTCGACTCCCGATGCGGTCGGACGAGTCTACGAGCGGCCTGCGAAGAGACGGCGAAGGCGAGGCGCGCTTTCGCGGAGGAAGGCCGCCCGGTGCGACCTCAGCGCGACGCCTGCTTGTCCGCCAGGAGCTGCTTGCGCTGTGCCTCGATGTCGCGCAGGCGCGAGTCGATCACCGAGGCGTCGATGAAATCGACCGCGCCGCCGCTGCGGGCCATCCGCTGGCCGGCCCGCAGGCGGTCGGCCGCGCCGAGCAGGTCGCCGAGCGCGTAGCGCGACTCGGCCTCGGCGCGCAGCGAGCGCAGCGGCTGGCCGAGCCGTGCCCAGGTCTGGCCGAGCGCCGACCAGGCCAGCGAATCGTCGCCGTGCAGGGCGACCCAGGTCTGCAGCTCGGACGCGCGCGCCTTCAGCGCCGCGCTGTCGGGACTGACGTTCGGATGGGCGATGAGGGCGATCTGCGCCTGCAGCAGCAGGCTCGGCCGCGAGCCGTCGCCGGCGTAGGGCTGCATCGCCTCGGCCGCCTTCGCCGTGGCGCGGCGGTCGAGCAGCGACTGCGCCTGCATCAGCACGACCGCGCGCTCGGCGCGGGCGCTGCTGTTCGGGCTGTTGCGGACGATGCCGAGCGCCGTCGCGAACGACGTGTCGGCGCGCGCCCAGTCGCGCAGCAGCGATGAGCCGAGCGCGCTCTCCGTCGCGGCAAGCAGCTTCTCGGCGGCGCTGCCCTCCGTCGCCGCGTCGCGCGACTGCCAGCGGCGCAGCGCGTCGACGCGGCTGTCCATGAGCACGCGCGCGCGTGCCTGGGCCACGGTGTGCTCGAGGATGCTGCCGCGCACCGGCACCGCGCCGACGCCGGCCCGGGCCCGCGCCTCGCCGATGCGCTCGACGGTGAGCGGGTGCGTGCGCAGGTAGGGAAAGCCGCCGTGGTCGTTGAGCCGGGTCGAGACGTCCATCTTCTCGAACATGGACGCCATGCCGCCCGGTGCGTAACCGGCGGCGATCATCGTCTGGAAGCCGATCCGGTCGGCCTCGCGCTCGACCTCGCGCGAGAAGTTCAGCTGGCCCTGCAGCGTCGCCGCCTGCGAGCCGGCGATGACGGCGTTGACGGCGTCCGGGTTGGTCGCCCGCGACGCGGCGATCAGCCCGATCACCATCGCCGCCAGGCCGACCAGCGAGCGCCGGGTGTTGCCCGAGATGCTGCGCGCGATGTGCCGCTGCGTGATGTGCGACATCTCGTGCCCGAGCACCGAGGCCAGCTCGTCGCGGTTGGCGGTGAGGGCGATGAGGCCGAGGTGCACGCCGACGAATCCCCCGGGCAGCGCGAAGGCATTGACGCTCGCGTCGCGGACGAGGAAGGTCGACCAGGCGAAGCGCTGGTCGAGGTCGGCCGTGATGTTGCCGAGCGAGCGCGACGCAGCCACCAGCGGCTGCCACAGCGACTCGACGTACTCAAGCAGCAACGGGTCGTCGAGGTAGTCGGGGTCGAGACGGATCTCGCGCATGATCTCGTCGCCGAGCTTGCGCTCGGTGCCGACGGTGAAGTCGGCCGAGTCGGAGTCGCCGAGCGCCGGCAGCGTGTTCTGCGCCGCCGCCGGGCCCAGGAGCGCCGTCCCGGCGAGGACCAGCGCGCACAGGATCGCGACGCAGCGGCGCCAGAGATCGGGCACGGGCACAACGGCTGACTTCATTGCCTGGCTATGATGCCTGCGAAACGTTTCCGTCCCGGTTTCCGCCATGGCCGTCCCTACTTCCAGCAGCCTCACCCATTTCGATGCGCAGGGGCAGGCGCACATGGTGGACGTCGGCGACAAGGGGGAGACGCAGCGCGTCGCCCGGGCCACCGGGACGATCCGGATGAAGCCGGAAACGCTGGCGCTGATCGAGTCGGGAAGCGCGAAGAAGGGCGACGTCCTCGGCGTCGCCCGCATCGCGGCCATCCAGGGCGCGAAGCGGACTTCGGATCTCGTGCCGCTCTGCCACCCGATCGCCCTCACGCGCGTCACCGTCGAGTTCGAGATCGTGCGCGAGACGGCCGGGGTGCGCTGCACGGCGCAGGTCGAGTGCGTCGGCCGGACCGGCGTCGAGATGGAAGCCCTGACCGCCGTGCAGGTCGGCCTGCTCACCGTCTACGACATGTGCAAGGCGGCCGACCGCGGCATGGTGATCGGCGAGGTGCGCGTGCTCGAAAAACGCGGCGGCAAGTCGGGCGACTGGGTGGCTGCCGCTACCTGAAGTCCTCGAAGGTCAGCGGCCTGGTGGGGGCGACGCACTGGAAGGGGGCCGTGCCTGCCGATGCCGGCGATGCGGGCGCGGCGGCTGCGTCGCACGGGGCGAAGAACTCGGCCGCCTGCGGGTTGCGGAACTCCTTCAGGCGCGCCGCCACGTAGCTCGCCTTGTCGGAATCGCCGGTCTCGTGGAGCGCCGTTGCCCACGCCGTCATCAGCCGTGAGTCGAGCAGGTAGTGCGGCGCACGCCGGAACGCCTTCATCACCGCACCGGGGCGCTCCGCGAGCGTCGCCGCGGCGTAGTCGCCGTGGTGCGCGAAGAGGATGCTGCGCCGGCCCTCGGCGACGCGCGCCGCGAGCGGGCCGGCATTCGCCGGCGGAGCGAAGATGACCACCACCCGCATGTAGTCGTAGAGCGAGAGCGTGCCGCCGAGGATGAGCAGCATCGAGGCGAGGACGAAGGGCCGCGTCCCGTTCGCCGGTCGCGCCGCCAGTGCACGCACGATCAGCTGCCCGTCGGGCCGCTCGACCAGGAGCCCGAACGCGAAGGCCGTCGGCAGCAGGAAGTACGCGTACCAGAGCGGGTACTCGAGCATGCTGTGCACGGCGACCATGAAGACGATGACGAAGGCGGCACGCTGCACCGGCACCGCGTCTGCGTTCTCGCGGCCCTCGCGGACGGCGTGGTCGAGCCCCTTCCAGAGCGCGTACAGGAAGAGGCCGAGCACGAGCCCGCCGAGCGGAATACCTAGCTCGACGAGCAGGTGCAGGACGATGTTGTGCGTGTGGTCGAAGAACTCGGTCGGGCGGCCCGGGAACGGCGTCAGGGTCCAGGCGAAGTTGAACTCGCCGAAGCCGACGCCGAGCCACGGGTGCGAGGCGATCAGCGCAAGCGTGTTCGACCAGATCTCGACGCGCGAGCTCGAGAAGTTGCCGCTGCTCCCGCCCAGGCGACTCGTGCCGACGACCAGCTGATCACCGGCGGCGGCCCAGGCGCCCGTCGCCCAGCCCGAGAGGGCATACGAGACCGGCGACAGGAGCAGGAGCAGCCGCATGCCGAAAGAGAGACGGCGGTCGAGCAGGCCCCAGCCGGCCAGCGTCAGCATGCCGAGCGCGCCGGTGCGCGACCCGCTCAGCATCACCACGTACAGGAAGACGAGCGCGAGCAGCATCGCCGCCGTGCGGTGCAGCAGCTTCGTTTCGCCGAGCCAAATGGCGGCGACGATCGACCACAGCAGCAGGCTGCTCAGGTGGTTCGGCTGGCGCAGGTTGCCCGAAGCGCGGCCGGGGGTCGCCGCTAGCGCGATCCATTCGCCGTCGGCGAGGTCCGGCGCGAACACATGGATCAGGCCGATGGCACTGCTCGCGATGCCGGCGACGACCAGGGCGATGCAGAAGGCGCGGAAGGCAGCCCGCCCCAGGTCGGCGCGCTGCACGGACGCACCGACGGCTACGGTCAGCACGGCGCTCAGCAGCGTCCCCGCCGCCGACAGCGACAGCGCCCAGGGCAGCGACGCCCACAGCGGTGCCACCAGGGCGCTGAGAACGAGGAGCGCCAGCGCCGCCAGCAAGGCCCCTGCCGCCGGAGCCTTCGGCCGGGCATCGCGGCTGAGCGCCGCACTGAGCGCGAGCAGGAAGCCGCCCCAGCCGACGAAGGCGGCGGTCTGGTTGAGGAAGGTCGCCGATGGGGCGACGTTGAAGGCAATGAGCGTCGGCAGGCCGACGGCGACGATCGCCAGCGGGATGGCCAGGGACGTCTCGACGTTTCCGAGGCGCGGAGCCGGGTTCGCGGACGGCATCCGGCGATTGTCGGCGAGGGCCGGCGCAGCGCGCCTACTTGACTCGGTCGACGCAGCGGCTCTCGAGGTTCGCGACAGCCGGGCTGGCCAGCTCGACGAGCAGCATCGACTCGATCAGCACCGGGGCCGAGTCGGGGTAGACCTTGCACAGCCCGTTGGCAAGCCAGCTCGCCCGCCGCGCGTCGCCCGCCGCCTGCGCCGCCGTGGCGCAGCGGGCGAGCAGGTGGGCGGTCGGGCCGATGGCCACGACCCGGTTGCATCGGCCGAGCCAGGCCCGCGCGTCGGCCGCTGTCGGGACCGCGGTCACGACGGCGATCAGCTCGGCGTAGTCGCCGAAGGCGGACCACGCCGGGATGGCCGCCAGGCGCGCGGCGAGCGCCTGGCTGGGTTGCGGCGCGCTGCCCGCGCGAACCTGCGCCTGCAGTACCTGCATCGCCCGCTCGACCGGGTTGTACTGGACGTAGGCCCCGATCGCGCCGAGGAGGACGGCGAAGGAGGCGAAGCGGAGCGCGTTCGATGGCAGCGGCGCAGTTTCCTCGGCCGGGACAGGTGGGGCCGGTGCTGCAGGGGACGGCTCGTTCGGCACCAGCCCGATCAGCAAGCCCAAGGTGCCGAGGAAGTAGAGGTACGCGAGCGGGTGCTCGAGGTTGGCATGGACGAGGATCGGCGCCATCAAGGCGAATGCGCCCAGGATCTCCGGGTGCCGTCGGGCACGCCGCCAAGCTGCCGCCAGCCACAGCGCCAGGCAGGCCGCCACCAACAGCGCCACCGGCGCGCCGAGCTCGGCGGCGATCTGCAAGAAGACGTTGTGCGCCTGCGTATCGGCTCCCGCGGGCGGGCTCTCGGGAACCTGCGTCGCCAGTTCGAGCGCGTGCCCGGCAAAGCGCCCCGCGCCGACGCCGAGGAGCGGATGCTGGTGCACGGCGTCGAGGCCGACGCGCCAGAACCAGAGCCGCTGGCGATTCGAGTCGGCGCTGTCGCCGGAGCTGATGCGCTGTTCCGCCGAGGTGATCGCGAAGGCCTCGAGCACTCCCGACGCGCTGACCGCGGCAACGACCGCGACGTGCAGCGCGGCGAGGGCGAGAAGCGCACTGCCGAGCCGGCGCGCGTCGGCCGACGGATGGCGAAGCCGCGCGGCCAGACCGAGCAAGGCGAGCACGACGACAAAGACCCAGACCATGCGCGAACCGCTCAGGACCGTGAACGCCTGCAGCACGACGACGGCGGCCAGGGCCGGCACGAGCTTAAGCCGGCCGGCCGCGTACAGCACGGCCGCCGCGGCGCAACCGATCCAGAGCAGGTCGGCGAAGTGGTTGGCCTGGGCGAGGTTGCCGTAGAGCCGGCCGCCGGCCCAGGGCAGGACGGCGAACGGCAGCTTGATGCCGAGCAGCTGGAGCAGCGCGAAGACGCACGAGCCGAGCGCCGCGACGAAGAGGCAGGTCGCGACCCAGGACACGGCATCGGCGCCGCGCCGCTGGCGAACGCTCTGGCCGAGGACCATCGTGAAGGCGAAGAAGGCGACGCTCGCGACCATCAGCACGGCGCGGCGCCAGACGCCGTCGACGAAGAGGGCCTGCAGCACCAGCACGGCCATCAGCGCCAGGCAGGCGGCGAACATCGGCTGACGGCGCAGCGACGGTCCCCCGAAGGCCAGCGGCGCGAAGGCCAGGCCGGCGAAGCCGAGCGCGACAGCGAACAGCCACTCCTTGTAGAACGTGGTGATCGGCTGCGACAGTAGGGGCAGCCACCAGGGGGCGACCAGTGCGAGCGCCACGAGCGGCCAGGCGAAGCGGTCCGAAGGCGCTGCCTCAGGCACCGCGGCGGCCGTGTCGATGCTTGCGGCGACGGGCGTGGCGATCAAAGAAAGCCGTCCCAGGGAACGTGGCCCACGACACGCGCATCCGGCGGCGCGACCAGCGTCGCCCAGCTCGCCTGGCGCGAGATCAGGGGCAGGAAGCGGAGCGTGCTCGCGGGTTGACCGGACTCTGCCGCGATCCTTTCGACGTCGGACGCAGCATCGGGGTATCGGGCGATCAGGTCGGCCACGGGTCGCGCGGCGTTCCAAGCGGCGTCGCGCTGGGTGTCGTAGTCGCGCCAGTGACGCGGGAACATGGAGATGTCGAAGCCGCCCATCGCCAGCTCGATGGAGCGGAAGACATCGTCTGGCCGGGTCGGCTTGGCGGCGGCGATGAGGGTCGGTCCCGTCCACGGCAGCGTCCGCAGTCCCAGTGGTGCCTCGCTGAGGGTATCGGTGTCCACGTCGGCAGCGGTGACGACTCACAAGCGATCCACCTCC
>NZ_JANODC010000178.1:0-4255 GCF_031412495.1 Rhizobacter sp.
CGGATCGCGTTCGCCCGCTGCAGCGACAACGCGTCGTTGGTTCCTTCCGAGCCGGTCCGGCTGGTGTGCCCGACGATGTTCATGCAGACGCGTGCGGCGGTGCTTTCACGCGCGATCTGGCGCAGCCACATCGGGTAGGGGCCGCTCACCCGAGCGTCGGACCAGAAGTCGGTGCTGCCCGGGTTGAACAGGAACTTGACGCCGAGCTCGTTGTAGGCGATGCCGAGCGCGACGACGCGGCCGAAGGCCTGCTCGGCTTCCTGGGTGCGCCCGAGCTTGGCACTCGCCAGGTAGATGCCGTTCAACACGCGCAGCTGCTCGCCCGTCGGCGTCGCCAGGGCGCTGCGGTACTGCCCCAAGGCCTCCACGTAGCGCTCCTGGTTGTAGAGCGTGGTGGCCTCGTTGATGAGGGCGGCCGCGGCGATGCGCTCGAGGTAGAACCGATCGCCCGGCTGCCCCGGAGGCGTCGCCGAGGTGCGCGCGTAGCCCTCGATCACCTTGTCCTTCACGAGCACCGGGCTGTCGCGGTAGTAGGCGAGCGGCGTGTGGTCCAGCCCCTCGTCGCGGGCCAGCGCCGTCGCCTGAGCGACCACGGTGCCGCTCTTCATGTCGGTGAGCGCGAGGTTGATCTGCAGGGCCCTCGTCTGCGTCCCGCCGTCGCCGGCCACGCGCGTCATCGTGCCGGTCAGCAGGTACTGCGCGCGGGCCAGGTTGGCGGACTGGAAAGGCAGGATCTCGAACTGCTCGAACTGGGTCGTCAGGCGCGCCGAGACGCGCCGCTCGAGGAGGGTCGTGGCCGCGGTCTGCTGCCCGGTCGCCGCGTCGAGCATCGGGTCGAGCACGATGCCGCGCTTGTTCAGGCGCGATTCGACGCGGGCGAGGAAGGCGGGCAGCTTCTGCGTCTGCGCGGCGAGGCCGTCGGTGGCCTGCACCACCGCCTGCTCGAACGGCAGTTCGCTGCTGAGCTGCGTGGCCTGCGGAGCGGCACACCCCGCGACGACGCTAACCAGCGAAACCAGGGCCAGCCAGGCTCTCATCTGCACTCCCTCCTCAGATAGGCGGCCTCCTCGGCCGTGAGCGGCTCGAGGGATGCCTTCTGCAGAATATCACTGCATCGCGCCCCGGCGGGACGTGGGTCGGGCGCGTAAGGCGCATCGGCCGCAGGGCTGCGAACCGCCGGCGTTTCGCGGCGTGGCGGCTCGCGCGGCAAATCGCGACTCGGCTCGCGCGGGGCCCGGGTGGTGACCGGTGCCGAGGGCTCGGGGCGGGTGGGTGCAGGCCGGGCGACAGGGGCGGCAGCGGGTCCGGCGCCCGGCTCGGCAATGGGCGCCGCGACAGGGGCCGCGCCGACAGCGGGGACGGTGGTCTCGACGGGTGCCGCGGCGGGTGCCGCGACAGGGGCCGCGACAGGGGCCGCCGCAGGCGTCGCATCCACCGCAGGCGGGCGCGGCGCGGTCTCGACGACGGGTGCGCTCTTGGCCGGCTTGGCCGCGTCACCTGCATTCGGACCGATGTAGACCAGCGCGGCGCCGACGGCCAGGAGCAGCGCGCCGCCGCCAACGATGGCCCAGCCGGCCCGCGAGCTGCCTGGCCGGACGGACGCCGTGCCGGTTGCGGGCGGGGGTGCGGCAGGGCCGGTGGGTCCCGCCGCGGCGCCCGGGTCGATGCTGTCCGGCCCCCGCCCCTGGAGCTCCGTCGCGATCTCGGGCGTGAGCGTGGCCGGCAAGGTCGAGTGGCCCAGCGACTCGGTGCGCTGGAGCGGTGCGTCGGGTCCCCAGGCGGCGGGCTGGCTGTAGCCGGTGGCGGCCGGCGCCGGCGGCAGGTCGGCATCGAGGAGGGCCCTGAACGCCTGTTCGCTCTGCGGCCGGTCCTGCGGCCGCAACGCCAGGGCGGCATCGATCGCGCGCAGGAACGCCGGGCTGTAGCGGCCCGCGGCGAGGACCGACAGCGGCTGCATCGCGTCGTCCATCAGCCGCTCGACCGACGACATCGGCGTCCTGCCGGTGATCGCGTAGTAGACGACGCAGGCGAGCGCGTAGAGGTCGGTCCAGGCGCCCTGCGCCATCGTCGCGACATCGCCGTACTGCTCGATCGGCGCGTAGCCCGGCTTCAGCACCACCGTGAGCGCATGCGTCATGTCGCCGATCACGCGCCGCGCGGCGCCGAAGTCGAGGAGCAGCGGCCCGCCCGGCGTGTGCAGGATGTTGTCGGGCGCGATGTCGCGGTGGAAGCAGCGCGCCGCGTGCATCACGGCCAGCGCATCGAGAAGCGGCCGCAGCCAGGCGCGCAGCTCGTCTTCCGTCGGCGGCCGGCCGAGCGCGGTGAGGGCCGCCTTCAGCGTCGGGCCCTCGTAGTACGGCATGACCATGTAGGCCGTGCCGTTCTCCTCCCAGAAGCGGTAGACCTTGACCAGCGACGGATGGTCGAATCGCGCGAGGAGGCGCGCTTCGTTGACGAAGCTCTTCAGGCCGGCGCGGAAGGTATCGAGGTGGCGCTCCGATTTGACGACGATGGCCGACGACCCGGCGACCCGGGACACCAGCGACGCCGGCATGTATTCCTTGACCGCGACCCGGCGCTGCAGCGAGTGGTCCCACGCGAGGTAGACGATACCGAAGCCGCCCTCGCCGATGAGCCCGGAAATTTCGTAGTCACGCAGCCGCGTGGCGGGCGGAAGCACGTGGCCCGGCTGCATGGTGGCAGCCTGGCCGGGCCGCCGCGACGGCGGCCGCACGATCGTCCGTTCCGGGTCGTCGTCGTCGGGCGGCGCACTCATCGCTAACGCCCCCGTCGGGGCACCTCTCACGCGCAGGGAATGATCTTGAACTCTACCCGCCGGTCGAGGACGTCGAAGCCGTTGTCGGTGCCGCTGCCGACGATGTTCTGGCGAAAGCCCATGCCCTCGGCGCGCATGCGCGTGCCGAGCTCGGGCTGCTCCTGGGCCAGGCGCTGCAGCACGTAGCTGGCGCGCTTGAGCGAGAGCGCGTCGTTGATCGGTGCCGGGCCGCTCCGGCTTGTGTGGCCGACGACGCTCATGCAGCTCTTCGCCGCCACCGCCCCGCGCGCGATCTGGCGCAGCCACATGGCATAGGAGCCGCTGATCTTCGGGTCGGTCCAGAACTCGGTGCTGCCCGGGTTGAACAGGAACTTGACGCCGAGTTCGTTGTAGGCGATCCCGAGCGCGACGATGCGCCCGAACGCCTGCTCGGCCTCCGCCGTCCGACCGAGCTTCATGTTCGTCAGGTAGATGCCGCTCTGCACGCGCAGCTGCTGGCCCTGCGGGGTGGCCAGGGCGCTCTGGTACTGGCCGAGCGCGTCCTGGTACTTCTCGGCGTTGTACAGGGTGGTCGCCTCGCTGATCACGCTGGCCGCGCCGATGCGCTCCATGTAGTACGCGTCGGCGCGCTGGCCGGCCGCGGTCGTCGTCGTCCGCGCGTAGCCCTCGACCACCTTGTCCCTGATCAGGATCGGGCTGTCCTTGTAGTAGCGCGACGGCGTGCTGTCGAGGTTCTCCGTGCGCGCCACCGTCGAGGACTGGGCGACGACGAGGCCGCTCTTCAGGTCGGTGAGGGCCAGGCTCAGGCGCAGCGTCGGCTTGCCGAGCTCGGCGCCGACCTCGCGCGACATGGTGCCGGTCAGCAGGTACTGGGCGCGCGTCAGGTGGGTGGCCTGGAACGGCAGGAACTGGAACTGCGGATAGATGTTGCCGATGCGCTGCGTCACGCGGCGCTCGAACAGCAGCGTCGTCTCGGTCTGCTGGCCGGTGATGGTGTCGAGCATCGGGTCGAGGACGATCGACCGCTTCGGTGCGTTCGGGTCAGGCTTCATGACCTTCGACTGCAGGCGGGCCAGAAAGGCGGGCAGGTTGCCGGTCTGGGCGACGAGCTCGTCGGTGGCTTCGGCAGCGGCTTTCTCGAAGGTCTGCGGCTGCGACGAGGAGCAGGACGAGACCAGCCACGCCATCGCGACGAGAAGACCGGCCCATCCGGGGGCACGGCCGGACGGTCCGGCACGGAGCACGGCGGGGTTCATCGGCATTCCTTCTTGAAGAAGTCTGTTTCGGCGGCGCTGATCGGCTCGAGCGACGCCTTTTGCAGGATGTCGGTGCAGCGCGACAGGCGCTCGGCGGCCGTGGCCACCGGGGGCACGACCGCCGGATCCGCGGCCTGGGCAGGCGTGGCGCTCGCCGCGGCGACGGGCAGGGTGAGCGGCGCCGCCGCCGCGACGGTCGGCGCGACAGGCGCAGGCGCGGGGG
>NZ_JANODC010000179.1:0-2060 GCF_031412495.1 Rhizobacter sp.
GGGTCGCCGGATGCGCAGCCTGCCAGCGCCACGATGGCTCCCGCCGCCGCAGCGGCGCACAGGGTACGGAGGCGGTGCAGGGCGGGCATGGCCGGTCGCGGCAATCCGGGCGCCTGCGCCGGCCCCGTGGCCGCAGCGCCCAGCGTCCGCGTCACGCGTCCGCGGGCGGCTGGCGCGGCACGGTGGCCCGGAAGGTCGTGCCGCCCTCCCGGGTCGACTCGGCGCTCACGTCGCCGCCGTGCGCACGCACGATCTCGCGGACGATGAACAGCCCGAGGCCGACGCTGTGCGCATCGGCCCCGGCGGCCGTGCCGCGGGTCATCGGCTCGAACAGCTTCGTCAGCAGCTCGGCGGCGATCGGCTCGCCCTCGTTGTGAACGGACAGCGAGAACGTGTCGGCGTCGATGCGCGAGCTCACCGCGACCGGCCGGTCCGCCGCACCGTAGGTGAACGCGTTGGCGACGAGGTTGCCGATCATCTGCACGAGCCGGTCGGCGCTGGCCACGCAGGTACCGTCGCCGAAGGTGCGGTGCTCGAGTCGCCGGGTCGCAAAGGCGAGGCGCAGGTCCTCGACGCACTCCGCGACGACCCCATGCAGGTCGACCGGCTTCAGGGTGAGCTTCAGCCCCTGCCCGAGCCGGGCCTGGGTGAAGTCGAGCAGGTCGACGATGAGCCGGTTCGCACGCGCCACCGAGTTCGTCAGCCGGCCGAGCGCGCGATGCTGGTTCGACGACAGCTCGCTCATGCCGAGCAGGTGCGCGCTCATGTGGATCACCGCCAGCGGGTTGCGCAGGTCGTGGCTGACGATGCCGATCATCTGCTCGGCGAAGAGGGCCCGGTCCTCGGCGATCGCCCGCTGCCGGTCGCGTTCCTCCAGGGCGATGCTGAGGGCCCGCTGCGCCGACTGCTCGGCGACGAGGAGCTGCTCGGCGCGCCGGCGCGCGAGCAGCAGCTCGCGCTCGTACTGGTTGCGGTCCTCGGCGACGAAGAGCGAGATCTCGTGGAAGCTGCCTTCGGGGTGCTGCCGGCGCTGCGCGTTCATCACGACAGGGATCCGGCGCCCGTCGCGATGAACGACCTCGAGCTTGACCTCGGCGATCGAGCCCTGGATCTGCAGCAGCGGCGCCCAGTGGGTCTGGTGGAAGATGCGTCCGCCCATGGTCAGCAGGTCCTGCACCTTGAGGCGACCCTCGAGCTCGCCGCGCTCGCGGCCGACCCAGCGGCACATCGTCGCATTGGCGCGCCGGATCAACCCGTCCGGGTCGGTCAGCAGCAGGCCGCACGCGGCCTCGTCGTAGAGCGCTCGCGAACCGGGCAGGCGCTGCGCGTCGCCCGACTCGCCCGCCGTCATCGTCAGAGCCCCTGCGCGCGCAGGAACTCGTGCATGGCGTCGGCGCAGGCGCACGGCTCGCTGAGGTGCGGGCAATGGCCGACGTTGGCGATCACGCGCAGCGTCGAGCGCGGCAGGACGCGGTGCATGTAGTCGCCGACGGCGCGCGGCGCGATGAGGTCGTCGCTGCACTGCACGATCAGCGTCGGCGTCTGCAGCAGGGGCAGGTCGGCCCGGTTGTCGGAGAGGAAGGTGACGCGGGCGAAGTGCTTGGCGATTTCCGGGTCGGTGCGGCAGAAGCTGTTCGTCAGCTCGGCGGCGAGCTCGGGCTTGTCGGGCGCGCCCATGATGGCCGGCGCCATCGCGCTCGACCAGCCGAGATAGTTGCTCTCGAGCGTCTCGAGCAGGGAATCGATGTCCTCGCGCTTGAAGCCGCCGACGTAGTCGCCGTCGTCGATGTAGCAGGGCGACGGGCCGACCATCATGTGCGCGGCGAAGCGGCCGGGCGCCTTCAGGTCGGCGAGCACGCCGATCATCGCGCTGACCGAGTGGCCGACGAAGATCACCGGCCCGACCGCCGCCTCGTCGAGGATATCGAGCAGGTCGTCGGCGTAGCCGTGCAGGCTGTCGTACTTCGTCCGGTCGTAGGCGCCGAGGTCCGACATGCCGCTGCCGACCAAGTCGAACAGGACGACGCGAAAGCGCGGCTCGAACACCGGCCGCAGGAGCC
>NZ_JANODC010000180.1:0-6662 GCF_031412495.1 Rhizobacter sp.
CAAGGCCAACGGCGGCGCCAGCCACGCCTTCTACGAGGCGCGCATGACCAACGGCGTGCGCGACCAGCTCGACTTGCTGCGCGACCTGCGCCGGGCCCTTGCCGACGGCCAGCTGCACCTGCTCTACCAGCCGAAGATCCACGCCCCGACCGGCGAGATCACCGGAGCCGAGGCGCTGATGCGCTGGCACCACCCGGAGCGCGGCCTGGTCGGGCCCGATGTCTTCATTCCGATCGCCGAGCGCTTCGGCCTGATCGGGGCCATGGGCAACTGGCTGATCGACGAGGCCTGCCGGCAGGCCGGCGAATGGCGCGACGAGGGCCTGCGCATGCGCGTCGCCATCAACCTTTCTGCTTACCAGCTGCGCCACCCGGACCTGGCCGACCGCATCGACGCCGCCCTGCGCCGGCACGACATCAACCCGCAGCTGCTCACCTGCGAGATCACCGAAACGGTGGCGATGGAAGACGCCTCGAACGCGATCCGCATGGTCGAGCGCCTCAACGCGATGGGCGTCAACATCTCGATCGACGACTTCGGCACCGGCTACTCGAGCCTGGCCTACCTGAGGAAGCTCCGCGCCGGCGAGCTGAAGATCGACCGCAGCTTCGTCCTCGACCTGGAGACGAGCGCCGATGCACGGGCGATCGTCGACGCGATCGTCAAGCTGGCGCAGGCGCTCGGCCTCAAGGTGGTGGCCGAGGGCGTGGAAACCGAGGCCCAGCACCAGATCCTGCGCTCGTTCGGCTGCCACGAGCTGCAGGGCTTCTTCTTCGCCCGGCCGATGTCGGCGCGAGCGCTGTCGACCTGGGCCATCGAGGACCTCGGGCCGCGCGCCCTCGAATTCCGCGACTCGGTCTACCACACGACCCTCGCCGGGGCCTTGCACTAGGACCGGAGCCCGGCCGACCCGCGCTCGCGGGGTCGCACACGGGGCATGGGCGGGACCGGCTTCCTACAATTGCGCGATGAACGAACCGCGCTACACCCGTGCCGCCGCGCTGCCGCAGATCCTTAAGGAGCGCATCGTCGTCCTCGACGGCGCGATGGGCACGATGATCCAGCGCCACCGGCTGGGCGAGGCCGACTACCGCGGCGAGCGCTTCAAGGACCATGGTCGCAGCCTCAAGGGCAACAACGACCTGCTCCAGATCAGCCGGCCCGACATCGTCCGCGCCATCCACGAGCAGTACCTGCACGCCGGCGCCGACATCGTCGAGACCAACACCTTCGGCGCGACCTCGGTGGCGCAGGCCGACTACGGCCTCGAAGCAGCGGCGCGCGAGATGAACGTCGCCGGCGCGCGCATCGCCCGCGAGGTCTGCGACGCCTTCGCGACGCCCGACAAGCCGCGCTTCGTCGCCGGCGCGCTCGGCCCGACGCCGCGCACCGCCAGCATCAGCCCCGACGTCAACGACCCGGCGGCGCGCAACACCAGCTTCGCCGAGCTGCGCGCCGCCTACCTCGAGCAGGCCGAGGGGCTGCTCGAAGGCGGCTGCGACCTGTTCCTGGTCGAGACCGTCTTCGACACCCTGAATGCGAAGGCGGCCATCTTCGCCCTCGACGAGCTGATGGAGGCGAGCGGCGAGCGGCTGCCGGTGATCGTCTCCGGCACCGTCACCGATGCCTCCGGTCGCATCCTGTCCGGGCAGACGGTGAGCGCCTTCTGGCACAGCGTGCGGCACGCCCGGCCGCTCGCCATCGGCCTCAACTGCGCCCTCGGCGCGGCGCTGATGCGGCCCTACATCGAGGAGCTGGCGCGGATCGCCGGCGACACCTTCGTGAGCTGCTATCCGAACGCCGGCCTGCCCAACCCGATGAGCGAGACCGGCTTCGACGAGACGCCGGAGGTGACCGCCGGCCTGCTGGAGGAGTTCGCCCGCGCCGGCTTCCTCAACATCGCCGGCGGCTGCTGCGGCACGACGCCGGAGCACATCGAGCAGATCGCGGCCCGCGTCGGCAAGTACCGGCCGCGGGCCCCCAATTTCCGTCAGCTCGCCACCGCCGCATGAAGAACGACCTCGACGACGGAGAGGTTCCCCTCGGGGGAACCGCGCGAAGCGGGAGGGGCGCCACCCTGTCGACGAAGTCGGAGCCGGCGCCGCTCCGGCTTTCGGGACTCGAGCCGATGCTCATCGGCGCTGGCTCCGTCTTCGTGAACATCGGCGAGCGGACCAACGTGACGGGCTCGAAGGCCTTCGCTCGCCTGATCCTCAACGGCCAGTTCGAGGAGGCGCTCGGCGTCGCCCGGCAGCAGGTCGAGAACGGCGCCCAGATCATCGACATCAACATGGACGAGGCGATGCTCGATTCGAAGGCGGCAATGGTCCGCTTCCTGAATCTGATCGCCGGCGAGCCCGAGATCGCGCGCGTGCCGATCATGATCGACAGCTCCAAGTGGGAGGTGATCGAGGCCGGCCTGCAATGCATCCAGGGCAAGGGCATCGTCAACTCGATCTCGATGAAGGAGGGCGAGGAGGCCTTCCGCCAGCAGGCCAGGCTGGTGCGACGCTACGGCGCGGCCGCCGTCGTCATGGCCTTCGACGAGCAGGGCCAGGCCGACACCTTCGCGAGGAAGACGCAGATCTGCGCCCGCGCCTACCGGATCCTGGTCGACGAGGTCGGCTTTCCGGCCGAGGACATCATCTTCGACCCGAACATCTTCGCCATCGCCACCGGCATCGAGGAGCACGACAACTACGCCGTCGAGTTCATCGAGGCGACGCGCTGGATCAAGGCGAACCTGCCGGGCGCGAAGGTCTCGGGCGGCGTCTCCAACGTCAGCTTCTCGTTCCGCGGCAACGACCCGGTGCGCGAGGCCATCCACACCGTGTTCCTGTACCACGCGATCCAGGCCGGCCTGGACATGGGCATCGTCAACGCCGGCATGGTCGGCGTCTACGACGACCTCGAGCCGGAGCTGCGCGAGCGGGTGGAGGACGTCGTCCTCAACCGCAGAAGCGACGCCGGCGAGCGCCTAGTCGAGATCGCCGATCGCGCCAAGGGCGCGGCCCGCGACGACTCGGCGCGGCTGGCCTGGCGCGGCACTCCCGAGCAGCCGAAGACCGTCGGCGAGAAACTGAGCCACGCGCTCGTGCACGGCATCACCGACTTCATCGTCGAGGACACCGAAGCCGCCTGGCAGGGCATCAAGGCCGGCGGCGGGCGGCCGCTGCACGTCATCGAGGGGCCGCTCATGGCCGGCATGAACGTGGTCGGCGACCTGTTCGGCCAGGGCAAGATGTTCCTGCCGCAGGTGGTCAAGTCGGCGCGCGTGATGAAGCAGGCCGTGGCCCACCTTTTGCCCTACATCGAGGCCGAAAAGCTCGCCCTGATCGAGGGCGGCGGCGAGGCGAAGGCGAAGGGCAAGATCGTCATCGCCACCGTCAAGGGCGACGTCCACGACATCGGCAAGAACATCGTCACCGTCGTCCTCCAGTGCAACAACTTCGAGGTCGTCAACATGGGCGTGATGGTCGCCTGCCAGGACATCCTGGCGCGCGCCAAGGTCGAAGGCGCCGACATCATCGGCCTGTCGGGCCTCATCACGCCGAGCCTCGAGGAGATGCAGCACGTCGCTGCGGAGATGCAGCGCGACGACTTCTTCCGCATCAGGAAGATTCCGCTGCTGATCGGCGGCGCGACGACGAGCCGGGTCCACACCGCGGTGAAGATCGCGCCCCGCTACGACGGGCCCGTGGTCTACGTCCCCGACGCCAGCCGCTCGGTCGCCGTCTGCAGCGACCTACTCAGCGACGGGCGCGCCACCGCCTTCATCGCCGAGCTCGAGGCCGACTACGAGCGCGTGCGCGCCCTGCACGCGAGCAAGAAGGCGACGCCGCTCGTCAGCCTGGCGGCGGCGCGTGCCAACAAGACGGCGGTCGACTGGTCGAGCTACGTGCCGCCGGTGCCGAAGTTCATCGGCCGGCGCGTCCTCAAGAAGCAGGACCTTGCGGAGATCGCCGAAGCCATCGACTGGGGGCCGTTCTTCCAGACCTGGGACCTCGCCGGCCCGTACCCGGCCATCCTCAACGACGAGATCGTCGGCGAGTCGGCGCGGCGCGTCCTGTCCGACGGCAGGCGCATGCTGCGCCGGGTCATCGAAGGGCGATGGCTCACCGCGAGCGGCGTTGTCGGCCTGTTCCCCGCGGCCACGGTGAACGACGACGACATCGAGATCTACGCCGATGCATCGCGCAGTCAGGTGCTCATGACCTGGCGCGGCCTGCGCATGCAGAGCGAGCGGCCGGTGGTGGACGGCGTGCGTCGCCCGAACCGTTGCCTGGCCGACTTCATCGCCCCGAAGGGCTCGGGCCGCGACGACTACATCGGCCTGTTCGCCGTGACCGCCGGCCTCGGCGTCGAGAAGAAGGAGCAGCAGTTCAGTGCCGATCTCGACGACTACAGCGCCATCATGCTCAAGGCGCTGGCCGACCGGCTCGCCGAAGCGTTCGCCGAGCGCCTGCACCAGCGCGTGCGCACCGACTTCTGGGGCTACGCGCCCGACGAGTCGCTCTCGACCGCCGAGCTGGTGGCCGAGCAGAACCGCGGCATCCGCCCGGCGCCCGGCTATCCCGCCTGTCCTGACCACGAGGTCAAGCGTGACCTGTTCCGCGTCCTCGGCTGCGAGGACATCGGCATGCGGCTGACGGAAAGCCTGGCGATGTGGCCGGCGGCGAGCGTCTCCGGCTTCTATCTCGCTAACCCGGACGCGACGTACTTCAACGTCGGCAAGATCGGCACCGACCAGCTCCGCGACTTCGCCGAGCGCAGCCGCCGCGACCTCGAGGCCGCCGAGCGGGCGCTGGCCGGCCTGCTCTGAGCGTGACGGACGTCGCGTTCGCGACGTCCGGTCCGTGACATGTCGCGCGCCCTGCGGCGCGCGTCACGTCTGATTACATCTGCGCCAAGTCCTTGCAACAGTCGCAGAACACGGCCCAGTTCCGCTTGTAACCGGCCTCGGCACCTCGCCCGAAGTGCCAAGTTTTGACGCTAATTACAGGCCCCACCCCGCTCTGTATCAGACCCCCGCCACTGGCACGCAGCCTGCGTTGCTGGGTGCGTGTAATGAATCATTGGTCCTTCGGGGGGTCGCTGTGAACAAAGTTCAGAAGATGCAGACGGGTCGCGGGCAAGTCGCCCGTTTCGGGCGGGGGGCAGTCGCCACCGCGGTGCTCATGTTCGTGGTCGCCTGCGGCGGCGGCGGCGGGGGCACGGGCAGCGACGTCGCTGCCGACGGCAGCGTGCCGCCATCGGTGACGGCGCAGCAGACGCCGACCAAGATGGAGGCGTCGCGCTTCCTCGGCCAGGCCAGCTTCGGGCCGAGCGAGGCAGAGATCGACAAGATGTCGGCGATGAGCTACGGCGCCTGGATCGACGAGCAGTTCTCGAAGCCCGTCACCCTGCATCGCCTCTACATCAACCAGGCATCGGCGGACCTGGCCTCGGTGGGCCAGACGATCAGCGCCACGAATTTCTGGGATTCCTGGTGGCAGCAGGCCCTGAGCGGCGAAGACCAGCTCCGCCAGCGCGCCGCCTTCGCGCTGTCGCAGGTCATGGTGGTCTCGTTCGCCGACGCGACCCTGCGCAACCAGACGCGCGGCGTCGCCTCGTTCTACGACATGCTCGCCGAGAACGCGTTCGGCAACTTCCGCGACCTCCTCGAGCAGGTCGCCCTGCATCCGATGATGGGCATCTACCTGTCGCACCTGCGCAACCTGAAGGAAGACCCGGCGACCGGCCGCGTGCCCGACCTGAACTTCGCGCGCGAGATCACGCAGCTGTTCGCCGTCGGCGAGAACAAGCTGAACCTCGACGGCACCGTCGTGATGGGCGCGAACGGCCGTCCGGAAGTCGCCTACACCGGCGCCGACCTGGCCGGCCTGTCGCAGGTCTTCACCGGCTGGAGCTGGTACGCCGGCCCGGAGAAGGCCGACCGCACGGCGGCCCGCTTCAACGGCCAGAACCCGAACCTCGAGCGCGACTGGCGGCCGATGCAGGCCTACAACGAGTACGCGCCGAACACCAGCTTCCACTCGGTCAGCGAGAAGAAGTTCTGGGCCACGACGATTCCGGCGCAGTCCAAGTCGGACACCGAAGGCGATTTCAAGATCGCCATCGACACCGTCTTCAACCACCCGAACGTGGGCCCCTTCATCAGCAAGCAGCTGATCCAGCGCATGGTCACGAGCAATCCCAGCCCGGCCTACGTCAGGCGGGTCGCGACCGTGTTTAACGACAACGGCAGCGGCGTACGCGGCGACATGAAGGCGGTTTGGAAGGCCATCCTGCTCGACTCCGAAGCGCGCTCGGCGAGCACTTCCGCTTCGTTCGGCAAGGTGCGCGAGCCGGTCGTTCGCCTGGCCCACATGCTGCGCGCCTTCAACGCGAAGTCGACCAGCAGCCGCTTCACGGGCATCGGCAACACCGACAACCCGGCCACGCAGCTCGGCCAGACGCCGATGTTCGCGCCGACCGTCTTCAACTTCTTCCGGCCCGGCTACGTGCCGACGAGCAAGGTGATCAGCGACGCCGGCCTGGTCGTGCCGGAGCTGCAGATCACGCACGACATCTCGGTCGCCGGCTACATGAACTACATGCGGACCTGGACCACGCTCGATGCGAACCGGGACATCAAGCACGACTACGCGAAGGAGATCGCC
>NZ_JANODC010000181.1:0-1639 GCF_031412495.1 Rhizobacter sp.
GCTCGACTGGCTCGAGGCGCATGGCTTCCTGTCGCAGGAGCGATTCGTCGAATCGCGGGTCCATGCCCGTGCCGCCCGCTTCGGCAACCTGCGCATCCGCCAGGAACTCAAGCAGCACCAGGTCGCACTCGGCGCCGAGACGGCTCAAGCCTTGAAGGACAGCGAGCTGCAGCGGGCCCGTGCCGTCAGGGAGCGAAAGTTCCCCACCTGGCCCGCCAGTGCCGCCGAACGCGCCCGGCAGGGCCGCTTCCTGGCCGGCCGCGGGTTTACCGCCGAGGTGATCGGTCGGGCACTTCGCGCCGGACCGGGCTCCACGGGCGACTCGACGGACGACCCGGACGACGACGCCGGCTAACTGCACGGCGGGCGTGCCGACTGTCGTTCAGGCGTCAGGGATGGTGCAGAGCAGCATGCTACATTCACCGGCTGATTTGCGGGTTCGCCCCGGGCGTCGTCGCCTCGACGACCCACCCCCGGCGCCGGCGCCTCAGAACTCCGTTCACTTCGCCCTTCGCCCCACCGATGGCCTTGCCGACCGCAGCCAGCGACCGCCAGCCCAAGCATCGCCGCAACATCGACGTGCAGATTTTCGCGCGCGGCAACGGCCTGTGGGAGGTGGACGCCCACATCACCGACGTGCGGTCGCGCGAGACCCGCATGGCCACCGGCATGCTCCCGGCCGGCAAACCGATCCACGACATGCTCTTGCGGCTGGTCGTCGACGAGCGCTTCAACGTCCTGGAAGCCGGTGCCGAGACCTCGGCGATGCCGTATCCCGGTGAATGCAGCAGCTACGGCGACCTCTATGGCCGCCTCGTCGGGCTGAACCTGATGAGAGGCTTCCGCCAGGGCGTGAAGGAGCGGCTCGGCGGTGTTCAGGGCTGCACCCATCTCACCGAGCTGACCCAGGTGCTGCCCACCGCCGTCGTGCAGGCATTCGCCGGCGAAGTGATCGACACGCGCGGCGACAGCGCCGACAGTACCCAACCGTTCCAGATCGACCGCTGCCATGCGCTGCGTGCCGATGGGCCGACCGTCAAGACGTACTACCCGCGCTGGTACCGAGCCCCGCAAAACAGCGCACCCGTCCGCAGCACGCCACCCGGCGCTGCCGCTGTCACCTCTGAAACCTGAAAGCCCGAGAGACCGACCATGAAGATCCACGAGTATCAAGGCAAGGAAATCCTGCGCCAGTTCGGTGTCCCGGTGCCGCGCGGCTACCCCGCGTTCAGCGTGCGCGAGGCCCACGAGGCGGCGCAGAAGCTCGGCGGCCCGGTCTGGGTCGTGAAGGCGCAGATCCACGCCGGCGGTCGCGGCAAGGGCGGCGGCGTCAAGGTCGCCCGCGGAGCCGAAGACGCCCGCGCCAAGGCCCGCGCCATCCTCGGCATGCAGCTCAAGACCCACCAGACCGGCCCCGACGGCCAGAAAGTGCGCCGCCTGCTGATCGAAGAGGGCGCTGACATCAAGAAGGAGTACTACGTCGCCGCCGTCACCGACCGGGCGACGCAGAAGGTCGCGATCATGGCCAGTTCCGAAGGCGGAATGGACATCGAGGAAGTGGCGCACGCCACGCCCGAAAAGATTCTCAAGGTCTTCGTCGACCCCGCGGCCGGCCTGACCGACGCGCAAGGGGCCGAGC
>NZ_JANODC010000182.1:0-13946 GCF_031412495.1 Rhizobacter sp.
CCGGGCGGCTTCACCGACGTGACGGCGCGCCTCATCGCGCAGAAGCTCCAGGAGCGGCTCGGCCAGACGTTCGCGATCGACAACAAGCCGGGCGCCAACAGCATCATCGGCGTCGACCTGATCGCCAAGGCGCCGCCCGACGGGCACACGATCGGCGTCGTGATTGCCGCCTACGCGGCGAACACCACGCTCTACCCGAAGCTGCCGTACGACCCGAAGAAGGATCTGATCCCGGTCTCGCTGATCGGCGTCGCGCCGCTGATCGCCTCGGTCAACAACAACGCGCCCTTCAAGACCGCGGCCGAGCTCATCGCCTACGCCAAGCGCAACCCCGGCAAGATCAGCTTCGGCTCGAGCGGGAACGGCTCGGCCGCGCACCTGACGACCGAGTTCCTGAAGGCGCAGACCGGGACCTTCATGGTCCACATCCCCTACCGCGGCGCGGCGCCGGCGCTCACCGACCTGATGGGCGGCCAGATCCAGCTCTTCTTCGACGCCGCCTCGGGCCTCATCGGCCCCGGCAAGAGCGGCCAGGTGCGCCTGATCGGCGTCGCCAGCGACCGGCGCCTGCCCGCCGCGCCCGACGTGCCGACCTTCATCGAGCAGGGCCTCGCCGGCTTCACGGGCAGCACGTGGGCCGGCGTACTCGCCCCCGCCGGCACGCCGCGCGAGATCGTCAGGCGCATCGCCGACGAGGTGGCGCGCATCGTCCGCGTCGACGACGTCAAGGCGCGCCTCGAGGCGATGGGAACCATCCCGGTCGGCAGCACGCCGGAGGAGTTCCAGACCTTCCTCGACGCCGAGACGGCGAAGTGGGGCAAGGTCATCCGCGACGCCAAGGTCACCGTCGAGTAGGCGCGCCATGAACGACGTGCGGACCGGCGGCGACGCCCTCTTCATCCTGCTCGGCGCGATCATGGTCCTGGCCATGCACGGCGGCTTCGCGTTCCTCGAGCTCGGCACCGTGCGCTCGAAGAACCAGGTCAACGCCCTGGTCAAGATCATGGTCGACTTCGCAGTGTCGACGATCGCCTACTTCTTTGTCGGCTACGCGGTCGCCTACGGCACGCACTTCTTCACCGGCGCAGAGGCGCTGTCGGCGAAGAACGGCTACGAGCTCGTCAAGTTCTTCTTCCTGCTCACGTTCGCGGCGGCGATCCCGGCGATCGTCTCCGGCGGCATCGCCGAGCGCTCACGGTTCGGGCCGCAACTGATGGCCACGGCGGTGCTTGTCGGCCTGGTCTACCCGCTGTTCGAGGGCGTGGCCTGGAGCCAGGCCTTCGGCGTGCAGGGCTGGATCAAGGCGGCGACGGGCGACGAGTTCCACGACTTCGCCGGCAGCGTCGTCGTCCACGCCGTCGGCGGCTGGATCGGCCTGGCTGCCGTGATCCTGCTCGGCGCCCGCCGCAACCGCTACCGCAAGGACGGCGCGATGAGCGCGCACCCGCCGTCGAGCATCCCCTTCCTGGCCCTCGGCGCCTGGATGCTGACGGTCGGCTGGTTCGGCTTCAACGTCATGAGCGCGCAGACGCTCGACAAGATCTCGGGCCTGGTCGCGGTGAACTCGCTGATGGCGATGGCCGGCGGCACGCTCGTGGCGACACTGGTGGGGCGCAACGACCCGGGGTTCGTCCACAACGGGCCGCTCGCCGGCCTCGTCGCCGTCTGCGCCGGGTCCGACGTCATGCACCCCCTGGGCGCCCTGGTCACCGGCGGCATGGCCGGCGCGATCTTCGTCGTCATGTTCACGCTCACGCAGAACCGCTGGAAGATCGACGACGTGCTCGGCGTCTGGCCGTTGCACGGCCTGTGCGGCGCGTGGGGCGGCATCGGCGCCGGCGTGTTCGGGATGTCGGCGCTGGGCGGCCGAGGCGGCGTCAACGTCGGCGCCCAGCTGATGGGCACGGCACTCGGCATCGCCTGGGCCTTCGCCGCCGGCCTCGCGGTCTACGGTGCGATCCGCGCCACGATGGGCCTGCGCATGTCGCAGGAAGACGAGTTCGTCGGCGCCGACCTCGCCATCCACAAGATCGGCGCCACCGCCGAGCGCGACGTCAGCTGGTAAGCCGGCGCCGCGGCCGGCGTCAGAACTTCGAGAAGTCGGGCTGCCGCTTCTGGAAGAAGGCGCTGAAGGCTTCCTTGGCCTCGGCGCTCTGCAGCCTGTCGCCGAAGGCCTTGCCTTCGATCGCGATCGTCTCCATCAGCTCGGCGCGGCCGGCGTGGCGCAGCAGCCGCTTGGTCTCCTGCACGGCGCCGGGCGGGAGGCTGTTGAAGCGCTCTGCGATGCGGCGCGCGTGGCGCACGACCTCGGCCGCCGGCAGCACGGCGTTGGCGATGCCCGCCTCGACGGCGTCGGCGCCCGTGAACGGGTCCCCGAGGAGAAGCTTCTCGGCGGCGCGCACATTGCCGAGCAGGCGCGGCACGACGAAGCTCGACGCGAACTCGGGCACGAGGCCCAGGCTCACGAACGGCATCGCCAGGCGCGCCTCGTCGGACACGTAGACGAAGTCGCAGTGCAGCAGCATGGTCGTGCCGATGCCGATGGCGGCGCCGGTCACGGCCGCGATGACCGGCTTGTCGCAGCCGAGCAGGGCCTTCATGAAGCCGAAGGCCGGCGACTCGGTCAGCGTCGGCGGCCGCTGCATGAAGTCCTCGATGTCGTTGCCCGACGAAAAGATGCCGGGCTGGCCGGTGATGAGCACGGCGCGGACGGCCGGGTCGGCCTGCGCCGCGACGAGCGCGTCGGCCATCGCCGCGTACATCGCCGCGGTGATGGCGTTCTTCTTCTCCGGCCGCGCGATCTCGATCGTGGCGACGCCGTTCAGCATGGCAGTCTTGATGCTCATGGTGTGTCCTCAGACGCGCTCGAAGATGCCCGCCGCGCCCTGGCCGGTGCCGACGCACATCTTCACCATGCCGTACTTCAGGTCGTGCCGGCGCAGCGCGTGCACGATCGTGGCGGCGCGGATCGCGCCGGTCGCGCCGAGGGGGTGGCCGAGCGCGATGGCGCCGCCCATCGGATTGACCTTGGCCGGGTCGAGGCCGAGGCTGTTCAGCACCGCCAGCGACTGCGCGGCAAAGGCCTCGTTGAGCTCGATCCAGCCCATGTCGGCGATGTTGAGTCCGGCGTAGCGCAACGCCGCCGGGATCGCCTCAATCGGGCCGATGCCCATGATCTCCGGCGGCACGCCGCGGCTGGCGAAGCTGACGAAGCGCGCCATCGGCTTCAGGTCGAAGCGCTTCACCGCCGCCTCGCTGGCCAGGATGAGCGCGCCGGCGCCGTCGCTCGTCTGCGAGCTGTTGCCCGCGGTGACGCTGCCCATGCCGGTCGGCTTGCCCTTGCCGTCCACCGGCGAGGCGAACACCGGCTTCAGCTTCGCGAGTCCTTCTAGCGAGGTGTCCTTGCGCGGCCCTTCGTCGAGGCTGACGGTGCGCTTCTTCTCGACGCGCTCGCCGCCTTCGCCGCGCCCCGAGAGATCGGGCGTGCGGTCGACCACCTCGACCGGCGTGATCTCGTCCGTGAACTCGCCGTCGGCGATCGCCTTCAGGGCGCGCTGGTGCGACTGCAGGGCGAAGGCGTCCTGCGCCTCGCGGCTCACCTTCCACTGCACCGCCACCTTCTCGGCGGTCAGACCCATGCCGTAGGCGATGCCGACGTTCTCGTCGCGCTCGAAGACGGCCGGGTTGAACGACGGCTTGTTGCCGCTCATCGGCACCATGCTCATCGACTCGCAGCCGCCGGCGATCATGACGTCGGCCTCGCCGACGCGGATGCGGTCGGCCGCCATCTGCACCGCGGTGAGCCCCGACGCGCAGAAGCAGTTCACGGTGACGCCGCCGACGCCCGCCGGCAGGCCCGCCAGCAATGCGCCGATGCGCGCCACGTTCAGCCCCTGCTCGCCTTCGGGCATCGCGCAGCCGACGATGGCGTCTTCGATCGCCTTCGGATCGAGCCCCGGCACCTGCGCCAGGGCGCCGCGGATCGCGGCCACCAGGAGGTCGTCGGGCCGCGTGTTGCGGAAGAAGCCGCGACCGCTGCGGCCGATCGGCGTGCGCGTCGCCGCGACGATGTAGGCGTCCTGCACCTGCTTGTTCATCTCGGTCCTTTCAGTTGCGGACGGGCTTGCCCGTCTGCAGCATTCCCATGATCCGTTCCTGCGTCTTCGGGTGGTCGAGCAGGCCGCAGAAGTGCCGGCGCTCCAGCGCCATCAGGTACTCCTCGGTGACCATCGAGCCGGCGTCGACCTCGCCGCCGCAGACCACATCGGCGATCAGCTCGGCGACGTGGAAGTCGTGCTCGCTGATGAAGCGGCCGTCGCGCATGTTGGTGAGCTGGCCCTTGATCGTCGCCCTGGCGCTGCGGCCGGCGACCGGGAAGGGCGTCCGCATCGGCGGGCGCCAGCCGCTCTCGCTCATGGCCTTCACCTGCGCCGTGGCGACGTGGAGCAGCTCGTCCTTGTGGGCCACGATCACGTCGCTCTCGAGCAGGTAGCCGAGCTTCCGGCTCTCGATCGCGCTGGTGCCGACCCTGGCCGTCGCCGCGCTGGTGAACGGGTCGCGGAGGAACTGGAACAGGTCGGCGTTGGCGTTGCCGGCCGACGCCAACTCGGCCACACGACGGGCGATGTAGGCCAGGCCGCCGCCGCCCGGGATCAGCCCGACGCCGACCTCGACGAAGCCCATGTAGCTTTCCATCGCCGCGACGCGCCGGGCGCAGTGGATCGCCAGCTCGCAGCCGCCGCCGAGCGCCATGCCGCGCACGGCAGCGACCACCGGCACGCCGGCGTAGCGGATGCGCAGCATCGCGTCCTGCAGCTTCTTCTCCTCCGGCAGGATGCCCTTGCCGCCGCTCTTCATGAAGACCGGCATCAGCACCTCGAGGTTGGCACCGGCCGAGAACACGTCGTCCGGCGACCAGATCACCAGGCCCTGGTAGCCGGCCTCCGCCAGCTCGACGGCCTTCAGCAGGCCCTCGGTGACCGCCGGGCTGATGAGATGCAGCTTAGCCGTGATGCTGGCGATCAGCACCTCGCCGTCGAGCGTCCATACGCGGACCTCCTCGTTGCGGAAGACCTCGCTCCCGGCTTGCAGCGGAACCGCGGCTGCACCGCCGGACACGCCCTCGCGGAACGGCTGGCGCAGGTAGACCGGCAGGGTGCTCGGCGCGACGAAGCGGGCGTGCGCCGCGCTGTACGACCCTTCGGGGCGATGCACGCCGGCGTCGCCGCCGCCGAGGCCGTCGAAGACCCACGTCGGCAGCGGCGCCTTGCTCAGCGCCTTGCCGGCGTCGATGTCTTCCTGGACCCAGGTGGCGACCTGCTGCCAGCCGGCCGCCTGCCACAGCTCGAAGGGGCCCTGGCTGGTGCCGAAGCCCCAGCGCATCGCGAAGTCGACGTCGCGCGCGCTCTCGGCCACCTCGGCCAGGTGCACGGCGGCGTAGTGGAAGCTGTCGCGCAGGATCGCCCACAGGAACTGAGCCTGCGGGTTCTTCGAGTCGTGCAGCAGCTTCAGCCGCTCCGCCGGCGGCTTCTTGAGCATGCGGGCGACGATCTCGTCGGCCTTGCCGCCCGCAGGAACGTAGTCGCCCGTCGCCGGGTCGTAGCGGAGGATGTCCTTGCCGACCTTCTTGTAGAAGCCGGCGCCGGTCTTCTGGCCGAGGGCCCCGGCATCGAGCAGCTTCTGCAGCACCGGCGGCGTCGCGTAGCTCTCGTAGAAGGGGTCGTTCTCCAGGTTGTCCTGCAGCGTCCTGATGACGTGCGCCATCGTGTCGAGGCCGACGACGTCGGCGGTGCGGAAGGTGCCCGAGCTGGCCCGGCCGAGCTTCTTGCCGGTCAGGTCGTCGACCACGTCGTACGTGAGGCCGTAGGTCTCGGCCTCCTTCATCGTCGCCAGCATGCCGGCGATGCCGACCCGGTTGGCGATGAAGTTCGGCGTGTCCTTGGCGCGCACGACCGACTTGCCGAGCGACGTGGTGACGAAGGCCTCGAGCTCGTCGAGCACGTCGGGCTCGGTCGTCGGCGTGGCGATCAGCTCGACCAGCGCCATGTAGCGCGGCGGGTTGAAGAAGTGGATGCCGCAGAAGCGCGGCTTGATCGATTCGGGCAGCACCTCGGCGAGCTTGGTGATGCTCAGGCCGGACGTGTTGCTGGCGACGATGGCGTGCGGCGCCAGCGAGCCGGCGATCTTCGTGTACAGATCGAGCTTCCAGTCCATGCGCTCTGCGATCGCCTCGATGACGAGGTCGCAGTCCTTGAGCTTGTCGAGGTGCTCCTCGTAGTTCGCCTGCTCGATGAGCGCGGCTTCTTCCGGGATGCCGAGCGGCGCCGGCTTCAGCTTCTTCAGACCCTCGACCGCCTTCGTCACGATGCCGTTCTTCGGGCCCTCCTTCGCGGGCAGGTCGAACAGGACGACCGGCACCCTGACGTTGACGAGATGCGCCGCGATCTGCGCGCCCATGACACCGGCGCCGAGGACGGCGACCTTTCGAACCTGGAATCGATTCACGAAACCTCCGCTGAAATCAGGAACCGGCGCCCGGCCGGCCGATGCACATTTGCCTTCTACTCCGCGCGAACCCAGGTCTGGGTCCGTCCGAGCATCGGCGTGCCGATGAAGCCACGCACCTCGAGCCGGGCGCCGTTGTCGACGACCTTGAGGCGGACGCGGTAGACCTTGCCGTTGTTCGGGTCGAGGATGTCGCCGCCCTCGTACTGGGCCTTGTCGTCCGCGTTCTGCTTGACGCCGCGCAGGATCGTCATGCCCAGGACAGGCTTGTCCTTGCGCTCGTCGGTGCAGTCCTTGCAGACGGCGTCCTTCGGTGCATCGGGGTCGACGATCTTCTCGACCTTGCCGGTGTAGACGCCGCCGCTCTCGACGATGCGGACCAGCGACTTGTCCTTCTTCGTGTTGTCGTCGATCGTCTTCCAGGTTCCCGCCGGCGTCGCGGCCTGGCCGAGAGCGGCGAATGCGCTGCCGGCGAGCACGCCGGCAACCAAGAGACGGTGCAAAGAGGCGAGATGCATGTCAGTCCCTCAGAAGAGAGCGGCGTCGAACTCCATCATCGGCGCCGCGCCCGAGCGGGCGGTGCGGATGAGGGTCGCCGTCTCCGGCAGCAGCTTGGCGAAATAGAAGCGCGCGGTGCCCAGCTTGGCGGTGTAGAAAGGGTCGCCCGACGACTGCTTCGCCAGCGCCACCTTGGCCATCCGGGCCCAGAGATAGGCGAAGACGAGATGGCCGCACACGCGCAGGTAGTCGACGGCCGCGGCGCCGACCTCGTCCGGGTTCTTGAACGCCTTCATGCCGATCTCGGTGGTCAGCTTGGTGACCTTCTCGCCGAGCTCCGCGAGCGGGTTGACGAACTCCTGCATGTCCTCGTGCGTGCCTTCTTCCTCTACGAACTCGGCGATGATCTTGCCGAACTTCTTCAGCCGGGCGCCGTTGTCGGAGAGCACCTTGCGGCCCAGGAGATCAAGGGACTGGATCGTGTTCGTGCCCTCGTAGATCATGTTGATGCGCGAGTCGCGCACGAACTGCTCCATCCCCCACTCGCGGATGTAGCCGTGGCCGCCGAAGACCTGCAGGCAGTGCGAGGTCGCGATCCAGGCGTTGTCGGTGAAGAAGGCCTTGACGATCGGCGTGAGCAGCGCCACCAGAGCGGCGCACTCGCTGCGCTCGGCCTCGTCGGTGGTCGCCACCTCGCGGTCGAGCAGCAGCGTCGTGTAGATCGCCAGGGCGCGCCCGCCTTCGGCGTAGGCGCGCGCCGTCAGCAGCATCTTGCGCACGTCCGGGTGGACGATGATCGGGTCGGCCGGCTTGTCCGGCGCCTTCGGCCCGGAGAGCGAGCGCATCTGCAGCCGGTCCTTCGCGTAGACCGCCGCGTTCTGGTAGGCCACCTCCGTCAGGCCCAGCGACTGCATGCCGACGCCGAGGCGCGCCGCGTTCATCATCACGAACATCGCCGGCAGTCCCTTGTTCGGCTGGCCGACCAGCGTGCCCTCGGCGCCCTCGAGGACGATCTGCGCCGTGGCGTTGCCGTGGATGCCCATCTTGTGCTCGAGGCCGCTGCACCAGATGCCGTTGCGCTCGCCGAGCGAGCCGTCGGGGTTGAGCCTCCACTTCGGGACGACGAAGAGCGAGATGCCCTTGGACCCCGTCGGTGCGTCCGGCAGCCGCGCCAGGACGAGGTGGACGATGTTCTCGGCCAGGTCGTGCTCGCCTGCCGAGATGAAGATCTTGTTGCCGGTCAGCCGGTACGTGCCGTCGGCCTGTGGCTCGGCCTTCGTGCGCAGGAGACCGAGGTCGGTGCCGCATTGCGGCTCGGTCAGGCACATCGTCCCGGTCCATGTGCCGTCGGTCAGCTTGCCGAGGTAGAGCCGCTTCTGCTCGTCGGAGCCGTGCGCATGCAGGCATTCGTAGGCGCCGTGCGACAGGCCCGGGTACATCGTCCAGGCCTGGTTCGCAGAGTTCAGCATCTCGAACAGGCATTGGCTGACGACGTGCGGCAGGCCCTGGCCGCCGAACGCCGGGTCGCAGCTCAGCGCCGGCCAGCCGCCCTCGACGTACTTCGCGTAGGCCTCCTTGAAGCCGGTCGGCGCCCGCACCTCGTGCGTCTTCTGGTCGAGCGTGCAGCCCTCCTCGTCGCCGACCCGGTTGAGCGGCGCCAGCACCTCGCTCGCGAACTTGCCCGCTTCCTCGATCACGGCGTTGATGGTGTCGGCGTCGACGTCGGCGTGCGGCGGCAGCGTCTTCAGGGTGCCGACGACGTCGAGCACCTCGTGCAGGACGAACTGCATGTCGCGCAGCGGCGGGGTGTAGGAAGGCATGCGGAGGGTTCCTTTGCGGGTGTGCTTGGATCAGGTGGCCTGCCCGGCCCGTGCGGGTGCCGACCAGTGCTCGATGACACGGCCGAAGGCGGTGCGCGCCCGCTCCTCGGCACCGGCGTGTCGGAGGAAACGCGTGTCGTGGTGGATGGCGAGGATGAGGCCGTGGATCTCGAACAGGACCTGCTCGGCGTCGGTGTCGGTGCGCAGGTGGCCTTCGCTCACGGCGGCGCGGATCGCTCTCTCGAGCGCCTGCTGCCAGGTCTGCACCATCGACACCAGCGCGTCGCGTACCGGGCCGGGGCGGTCGTCGAACTCGACGGCACCGCTGATGTAGATGCAGCCCGAGTCGACCTCGAGCGACACCCGCTTGAGCCAGCGCTCGAACAAGGCCTGCAGGCGCGGCAACCCGCGCGGCGCGGCGAGCGCCGGGCGGAACACCTCTTCGTCGAACCGGGCGTGGTACTGGCGCACGACCGATATCTGCAGCTCCTCGCGCGAGCCGAAATGTGCGAACACGCCCGACTTGCTCATGCCCGTCACCTCGGCCAGGGCGCCGATCGACAGACCCTCCAGGCCCATGTGCGACGCCAGCGCCAGCGCAGCGTCGAGAATGGCGGCGCGCGTCTGCCGGCCCTTGACCAGCGCGCGCGGGACCGCGCCCTCGGCAGCGCCGGGGTCGGCAACGTCGGAGCCTTCGACGAGAAAATTCACGGTGAGGCGGGGCGTTGGTCGAGGCGTCGGTGAAATCGAACGATCGTGCTATTTTGCAGGAAAGGTCTCGTGATGGCATGTCGACAGGGTGATCGGGCGACGCGCCAGGGAGACGTTTCCAAGGGCGGCCGCGCATGAGAGTCGCGGTGGTCGGCATCGGCGCCGTTGGCGGGCTCCTCGCCGCCGGGCTGGTCCGGGCCGGGCACGAGGTGTCGGGCGTTGCGCGGGGTGCGACCCTGGAACGCATCCGGGCACGCGGCCTCGCGATCGAGTCGGCCAACGGGGCCGAAACGGTCCGGCTCGCCGCCACCGACGACGCCCGCACGCTCGGGGCGCAGGACCTGGTCGTGATCGCGCTCAAGGCGCCCTCGCTCGCATCGGCCATCGGGTCGATCGAGCCGCTGATGGGCGGTTCGACCCTGCTCTTGCCGGCCATGAACGGCGTGCCCTGGTGGTTCCTCCCGGCGGCGCTGCCGGATCAGGCACCTCTCGACAGCGTCGATCCCGGCGGGCAGGCGCTGCAGCGGCTGCCCCTGCACCGGGTTCTCGGCTGCGTCGTCCACCTGACGTGCTCGAGCCCGGCCCCCGGCGTCGTCCGGCACGGCTTCGGCGACCGCCTGGTCGTCGGCGAGCCGGCCGGCGGTCTGTCGCCGCGCGTCAAGGCGGTGTGCGACATGCTCGCCGGCGCCGGGTTCAAGGCCGAGGCAAGCACCGATGTTCGCCGCGAGCTCTGGTACAAGCTGTGGGGGAACATGACCATGAACCCCGTCTCGGCCTTGACGGGTGCCTTGACGGACGCGATCGGCGACGACCCCCTCGTTCGCGGCTTCATCCTGCGCTGCATGGCCGAGGCCGCGGCGATCGGCGCCCGCCTCGGCTGCCCGATCGAGCAATCCGGCGAAGAGCGCATCGCCCTGACCCGCGAGCTCGGCGGCTTTCGCACCTCGATGCTCCAGGACAGCGAAGCGGGTCGCGCCATCGAGCTCGACGCTTTGGTCACCGCCGTGTACGAGATCGGCGCGCGCGTCGGCGTCGCCACGCCGGACATCGGCGCCCTGCTCGGGCTCACCCGCCTCATGGCGAGAACGCGGGGTCTCTACCCTCCGGCATCCGCGTAGCGTCGCGCGTCGGCATGGCGTCCCTCCGCCTTGAGCGCAACCGGCTCATGCATTACGCTTCCGACTCCATGGACGTCCTGCAGCTCGATCTTTCCGGCCGACCCCAAGCGTGGATCTCGTCCCGGGAAGCAGCCGTGCTCTACGCCAGCGACTGCGTGGCCTGGACGCTGGGCGACACCTTCCATGTCCTGCGCGGCGGCACGCAGCGCCGCACTGGGCTGCAGTCGCGAATCGAGGTGCACCCCATCGTCGCCGTGCGCGGGGCGGTACCGAGCCGGGCCTGGCGATCGACACCGGCTCTCAGCAACCCCAAGCTCTTCGCCCGCGACCGGCAGGTCTGCGCCTACTGCAGCGCTCGCTTCCACCTCGACGACCTGACGCGCGAGCACATCGTGCCGACGTCGCGCGGCGGCGCCGACACCTGGATGAACTGCATCACGGCGTGCCGGGCCTGCAACGGCCACAAGGGCAACCGCCTGCCCGAGGAAGCGCACATGTCGCTGCACTACCTCCCGTACGTGCCCAGCCTGCACGAAGACATGATCCTGCGCGGCCGGCGCATCCTCGCCGATCAGATGGAGTTCCTCCTCGCCAGCGTGCCGCGGCACAGCCGCCTGCACGGCTGAACCGCAGGGGCGCTGCCCCGCCGGCCCGCCGTCAACGGGCGGCGATCGCCGTCAGCGCCTGGACCAGCGTCGCCACCAGGGTGGCGCGGATCTTCGGCCACTCGGGGCCACCGGCCTCGACGTAGCGCTGGTTCACCTCCAGCTCGACACCGACGTACCGCTCCGCGGGGTAGCGGCGCCGCAGGGCCATTGTGAGGCCGTCGCTGGTGCCGAGGTACGGGTAGTTCCTGCGCAGGCGCAGGCTCGGGTCGCTGCGGGCAAGGGCCTCGAGCCAGGCGTTGCAGAAGCCGACCTCTCCGCTGCGGGCGGGGTCGTAGAGAAGGCCGATGTCTGCCGTGCGGACCTGGCCGTTCAGCTCCGGCGTGAAGCTGTGCGAGGCCACATGGATGACCCTGGCACCGCCGTCCACCGCAGCGCCGATCGCCCCTTCGGTCTTGCGGCGGTGCGGGTGATAGTGGCGCTCGAGGATCGTCCGCCGTTCGGCGAGGGGCAGGTGACGCGTCGCTTCGGAGTGCAGGTCGCGAGTGCCCACCGAGCGGTTCAGGTCGACCAGGAGGCGAGTCGTGGTGTCGTAGTACAACGGCGCCCCGAAGCGCTCGGCCATTTCCCGGGCGAGATCGAGGGCGCCCGGGTCCCAGCCGCGATGCGTGGGGAGCAGATGCTCGTGGCCGACGAACAGCGGGCGATATGGCTCGGGGACATCGTTGCCGGCGTGTTCGCAGGTGACGACGAGTTGATCCACTCGCACAGAGCGCCGGCTCGGCCGAGCAAAGAGGCCTTTCAGCCCCGGCGAAGCGTCAGGCGCGTCAAGGCTTGCCGCACCCAGATTGCCCTGAGGAAGGCACAAATACCATCGTGAGCGGCGTTGAACCGTATCGCCGCGCCCGGCTCGCATCGGGTCGAACCGCGAGCGCCGGATGCCGGTTGCAACTCGGCGGGAGGAGCTTCGTCGAGCGTGCCGAAGCGGTCGATCCACTCAGGCAGGGGGATGAGAGCCATACCTTGACTATTGCGCAAAAGCCCGACTTCCATCGTCGGACAACGCGCAGTTTGCCGATAGGACACTGACATGAAAAAAGCCGTGGCTCTCGCCACGGCTTTCTCGGTCCGGAACCTCTAGGATCAGGAGCGAAGCTTGCGGCGCCGCGCCATGAAGCCGATGAAGCCCAGGCCGCCCAGCATCAGCGCGTACGTTTCCGGCTCCGGGATCGCCGAGACCTGGAACGACGTGTTCGCATCGGCCTGGAACTGGAAATCCGGGCCCGTGACACCGTTGATGGCGCCGCGGTTGGCCGTACGGTCGCCGTTGGCGATGCCGTTGCTGCTGAACAGCGCCGACGGATCCACCTGGTTGAACGGTGTGATCTGCGACGTGTTGAAGAAGCTCAGCGTCAGGTTTGAAGCGTTGAAGCTGGGGAAGTACAGCGGATCGAACGAGGTGATGGTGGCACTGAAGCGGCTGGCGCCGCTGCCCGTCACAGAGGTGACACCTGGATAGTTGTTGGTAAGGTAGCTATCAAAGGGACTGCGGTCGGCGTTGTTGGCCGTGAAGTTGCTGGAGAACCCAGCCGCGTTGATGGTCCCCGAAAGGATTCTCGTCCCGGTCGTGAAGCCCGTTCCGGCGAGGTTGTCGCCAGGCGCCGCAGTCGCGTACATGTAGAAGAAGTTCGGGGCGGTCGGCGCCAGGTTGAAGGTCGCCGTTTGCGTGCCACCGGGGTTGTTCGCCAGCGAGGCAAAAGTCTCATTGAACCCCGCTACGAACGTGAAGTGCCTGTTGCCGTTGCCGTTCGTGAAGATGGGGGTGCCATTGGCATTGTTGATCGTGCCGAGATTGGCCTGATACAGCAGGGTGGTCGTGCCGCCCACTTGGGCCGGGATGGCTCCGATCGAGAGCGCATTGCCCGGAGACTGATCAAGCGTCGCCGCACCGCCGATGTCCCCAGCCGCCCCGGCGGTACCAGTCGGGTCGAAGGTGAAAGTCGTGGTTTGCTGCGCGAGCGCCAGCGCGGGCACCCCCAGCGCGGCGACCACAATTGAGTTGAGAAGGAAACGTTTCATGGACAGCCCCTGAAAGTGAGGGTGGTGGAAAGGCACTTCGAAATGGAGCAATCGTGGTGCCGTCGTCATGGATTTAGGGTTTGACCAGGTGTACGACCTGTTTCAAATCCCGTGTCTGAACATTACTCGCCGGGCGTCGAAGACGGTCCCCCTTGGTTGCGGGGTCGTGCCTTCGCAGCCACGATTCGGGGGGTTCCGGGGACGTCGGCAGAGTCCTCGGCCACGCTTCAGTTGCCGACAGGAACTTTCGATTCCGACCATCGCAGAGCTGCCAATGGCAGCCGCAAGGACCGTGACCGGGCTTCGGGGCCATGACCGATTCGCCCCAGGAACACGGTCACCTCGGCCGCCGCGGCCCCCAGCAGATCGTCGAGCATGGCCCGGACCACGTCTGCACGGTCCCGCGCGGCGCGATCTGCCGTGAACGCAATCTGGCGGCGCGCGCAGTCGGCGAAGACGAGCGGCGTGTACTGGGGCTGCAGCTGCAGACCGAGGCTCGTGGCGGTGAGCCAGAACCGCTGCGTCGCCGCGCCCGCCGCGAGATGGGCGTCGATCCCCTTCGGGCCCGGGTCGGCCACGATCGCGAAGTGCGCCGCACAGCGAAGCCCGGG
>NZ_JANODC010000183.1:0-3387 GCF_031412495.1 Rhizobacter sp.
AGGCAGTTCCGCCCCCTCTCACGCCCGTGTCCGCGCCCGACGTCAGCCCCTCGCACACCCCTCGCCGCCCCGGCCAGGCCGCTGTCGCGCAGGCGCGTTTCCGGCCGCCACACGCCTCGCCGGCCTGCAGCCGTCGGGAAGCACCGGTTTTTCATCCCCGCGGAGTCTTCCCATGTCATCCACCCAACTGGCGACCGCCCTGGTCGCCCCCTTCGAGCACCTGAGAATGACCGATGTCGAGGCGGTCGGCGGCAAGAACGCGTCCCTCGGCGAAATGATCAGCCAGTTGAGTCAGTCCGGCGTCCGCGTGCCCGGCGGCTTCGCCACCACCGCGCATGCCTTCCGCACGTTCCTGAGCGCGGGAGACCTCGGCAAGCGCATCAACGCGCGGCTCGCCTCGCTCGACACCGACGACGTCCGCGCCCTCGCGGAGGCCGGCGCGCAGATCCGCGGCTGGGTCGAGGCCCAGCCCCTGCCGCCGGAACTCGAAGCTGCGGTGCGGAGCGAGTTCGAGCGGCTGGCGGCGGGCCAGCCGGAAGCCAGCTTCGCAGTCCGTTCATCGGCGACGGCCGAAGACATGCCCGACGCCTCGTTCGCCGGTCAGCAGGAGACGTTCCTCAACGTCACCGGCATCGACGAGGTGCTGTCCAGGATGCGCGAGGTGTTCGCCAGTCTCTACAACGACCGCGCCATCAGCTACCGGGTGCACAAGGGCTACGGGCACAACGACGTGGCCTTGTCCGCAGGCGTGCAGCGCATGGTGCGCAGCGACCTGGCGTCGGCCGGCGTGATGTTCACCATCGACACCGAGAGCGGCTTTCCCGACGTCGTCTTCATCACCTCGAGCTACGGCCTCGGCGAGACGGTGGTGCAGGGCGCCGTCAACCCGGACGAGTTCTACGTCCACAAGCCGGCGCTGCGCAACAACAAGCTGGCCATCATCCGCCGCAACCTCGGCTCGAAGCTGATCCGCATGGGCTTCGCTTCGGCGGCGGAGCACGCCGCGACCGGCAAGCTGGTGACGACGTTCGAGACCGCCACCGAGCAGCGCAACCGCTACTCGCTGTCCGATGCCGACGTGAGCGAGCTCGCCCGCTACGCGCTCGTCATCGAGCAGCACTACGGCCGGGCCATGGACATCGAGTGGGGCAAGGACGGCATCGACGGCCAGCTCTACATCCTGCAGGCGCGGCCCGAGACGGTGGTGAGCCAGGCGGCCGGCAAGGCCGAGCAGCGCTACGCGCTCAAGAGCTCGGGGACCGTGCTGGCGGAAGGGCGCGCCATCGGCCAGAAGATCGGCACCGGGCCGGTCCGCGTGGTCGAGTCGATCGCCGACATGGACCTGGTTCAGGCCGGCGACGTCCTCGTCACCGACATGACCGACCCGAACTGGGAGCCGGTCATGAAGCGGGCGAGCGCAATCGTCACCAACCGCGGCGGCCGGACCTGCCACGCCGCGATCATCGCCCGCGAGCTGGGCATCCCTGCCGTCGTCGGCTGCGGCGATGCGACCTCGACGCTGAAGGAAGGCGCGCTCGTCACCGTCGCCTGCTCGGAAGGCGACACCGGCTACGTGTACGACGGCCTGCTCGAGACCGAGGTCACCGACGTCGAGCGCGGCGAGATGCCGTACTCGCCGATCAAGATCATGATGAACATCGGCAACCCGCAGCTGGCCTTCGACTTCGCGCAGATGCCGAACTCGGGCGTGGGCCTGGCCCGGCTCGAGTTCATCATCAACAACAACATCGGCGTCCACCCGAAGGCGATCCTCGACTACCCGAACATCGACAGCGACCTGAAGAAGGCGGTGGAAAGCGTCGCGCGCGGCCACGCCTCGCCGCGCGCCTTTTACGTCGACAAGCTGGCCGAGGGCATCGCGACCATCGCCGGCGCGTTCTGGCCGAAGCCGGTGATCGTTCGCCTGTCGGACTTCAAGAGCAACGAGTACCGGAAGCTGATCGGCGGCTCGCGTTACGAACCCGAGGAAGAAAACCCGATGCTGGGCTTTCGCGGTGCCTCGCGCTACGTGAGCGAGGCCTTCGGCGAGGCCTTCGCGATGGAATGCGAGGCGCTCGTCCGCGTCCGCCGCGAGATGGGGTTCAGCAACGTCGAGGTGATGGTGCCTTTCGTGCGCACGCTGGGCCAGGCCGAGCGCGTGAACGCCTTGATGGCCGAGCACGGCTTGCGCCGTGCCAGCGCCGGCGGCACCGACGGCCTCAAAGTGATCATGATGTGCGAGGTGCCGAGCAACGCCATCCTCGCCGACCAGTTCCTGGAGCACTTCGACGGCATGTCGATCGGCTCCAACGACCTGACCCAGCTCACCCTCGGCCTCGACCGGGACTCGGGGCTCGAGCTGCTGGCGCGCGACTTCGACGAGCGCGACCCGGCGGTCAAGGCGATGATCTCGCGCGCCATCGCCGCCTGCCGCGCCCACGGCAAGTACGTCGGCATCTGCGGCCAGGGGCCGAGCGACCACCCGGACTTCGCCGACTGGCTCGCCGACGAGGGCATCGTCTCGATCTCGCTGAACCCGGACTCGGTCATCGAGACCTGGAAGCGCCTGGCGACGCGCTGACGACGAAAGCTCAGCCGCCGATGTAGTGCATCTCGACGCGCCGCTCGCCGAGCGTGGCCGGCGCGGCGGGGCTGCCGCGCAGCTCCGAGTAGCGGTCGGTCCGCTTCTGCCAGACAAGGCCGATCGCCGCCGAGATCTCCTCGTCGCTCCGGCCGGCCCGCAGCAGGCCGCGCAGGTCGTGGCCGCGGCTCGCGAACAGGCAGAGGAAGAGCTTGCCTTCGGTCGACAGGCGGGCCCGGTTGCAGTCGCCGCAGAAGGCCTGCGTCACGCTCGAGATGGTGCCGATCTCGCCCGGGATGCCCGGCTCGGCATAGGCCCAGCGTTCGGCGGTCTCGCCCGGTGCCGACGCGGCCAGCCGGCGCAGCCCGAACTCTGCCTGCAGGCGGGCGACGACCTCGGCCGAGGGCAGGACTTCGACCATGCGCCAGCCGTTGCTGGCGCCCACGTCCATGTACTCGATGAAGCGCAAGGCGACGTTGCGGCCGCGGAAGTGGCGCGCCATCGGCATGATCTCGCCGTCGTTGGTGCCGCGCTTGACGACCATGTTGACCTTGATGGGCCCGAGCCCGGCGCGCTCGGCCGCGTCGATGCCGCGCAGGACATCGGCGACCGGGAAGTCGGCGTCGTTCATGCGCCGGAAGATGGCGTCGTCGAGCGCGTCGAGGCTGATCGTCACGCGGTCAAGTCCGGCGGCCTTGAGCGCCTCGGCCTTGCGGGCGAGCAGCGAGCCGTTCGTCGTCAGCGTTAGGTCGAGGCGGCGACCGCTGGCGGCGCGCAGATCGGCCAGCATCGCCACCAGCCGCTCG
>NZ_JANODC010000184.1:0-6685 GCF_031412495.1 Rhizobacter sp.
CGACGGCCTGCATCGAGCGCAAGGTCGTCGTCAGGACGAAGGTGCGGCCGCCGAGGGCTCCCGCACATCGCGCCGCGAGGGCCGCGACCGCCTTCGGGTGACCGGGCTCGCTGGGCTTCGGGAACTGGCGCGGAACGAACACGCGCGCATTCCGGCGGTACTCGAACGGGCTGCCGAGACGGACGATGCGCGCGGCATCGAGACCCGCGCTCTCGGTGAACCAGGCCAGCCGGTCGTCGTCGCCGAGCGTCGCCGAGGTGAAGATCCAGGCCTTGGCACCGCTGCCCATCTGCTCGCGCAGGGCGTCGCGGATGTCGAGCGGCGACTCGACCAGCCGCACCTGGTGCGGCGACAGGTCGATCCAGCGGATCATGCCGTCGGCGGCCGCGCCGGCGAAGCGCTCCCCGAGTTCGGCGAAGCGCGCCGCGCGTTCGGCGAGGCGAACGAAGTCCGGGCTCAGCTCGCTCACGGTGTCGAGCGCTTGCCGCGCTGCTTCGCAGGCGCGGCCCACGCCGCCGAGCGACTCGAGAAACGGCGGGGCTTCGGCACGCTCGGCCCAACGCAGCTTGAGGTTGCCGCGAACCTCGCCCAGGCTGCCGCTGGCGGCGATCCGCAGCTCGCGTGCGGCTCGATCGATCGCTGCTGCGAGGTCCTGCCAGGGGGAGAGGCCGCGCGCCTGCTGAAGCCCCGCGCCGAGCAGATCACGCGCGAAGTCGATCAATTGGGCCGACCCCAGGTTCGTGCCCAGGAACTGGATCCCGGCCTCGGCGAGCTGGTGCGCCTCGTCAAAGAGCGCGACCTCGACGCTCGGCAGCAGCTCGGCGACGCCGCTGTCGCGCAGGGCCATGTCGGCGAAGAACAGGTGGTGGTTGACGACCACCAGGTCGGCGGCCATCGCCTCCCGCCTGGCCTTCATGACGTGGCACTGCCGGTGCTCGGGGCACTCGCTGCCGAGACAGTTCTCGCGCGTCGACGTGACCAGCGGAACGATGCTGCTGCGCTCGTCGAGACCGTCGAGCTCGCCGAGGTCGCCGCTCGCCGTCGTCTGCGCCCAGGCCTCGATCTTGGCGAGGGCGCGGACGGCGAAGCGGTCGGGAAGGTGCGCGTCGTGGCGCGCGAGGCCGAGCCGGTGCAGGCACAAGTAGCTGCCGCGGCCCTTCAGGAGCGCGACCGTGACCGGCACGTTCAGGGCCGCGCGCAGGCGCGGCAGATCGCGGAAAAAGAGCTGATCCTGCAGCGTCTTGGTCGCCGTGCTCAGCAGCGTGCGCGCTCCGCTCAGCAGCGCCGGCACGAGGTAGGCGTAGGTCTTGCCGACGCCGGTGCCGGCTTCGACGACGAGCGCGGAGCGGTCGTCGATGGCATCGGCGACCGCCGCAGCCATCTCGAGCTGGACCGCGCGCTCGACGTACTTCGGATCGATGACGGCGAGCTCGCCCCGGCACGACAGGGCCGATTGCACCGCCTCGCGGAGCGGCGTCATGCCGGCTGCGGCGGGTCGAGCTCGGCTTCGATGCGCGACATCTGGTCGCGAAGGCGGAGGCGGCGCTTCTTCAGCCGCCGCAGCGAGAGATCATCGGCGACGGCGTCGAGACCGACGCGATCGATGAGGCTGTCGATGTCCGCGTGCTCGATGCGCAGCTCGATCGGGCGTCGCGGCAGCGAGTGCAGGTTGTCTTCCATGGACGCCGTCGACGCGCGACTAGTTCGCGGTTTTCGGCCCTTTGATGCAAAGCAAAGCGATTATAGTTTTCTGCCATGAGCAACTCGAGCCTCGGCTACCGGCTGTCTGCGACGACCGGCATCCACCGAGGCGATCGCGCCTACCAGCAGGACCAGGTCCAGATCCTCCCGCACGCACGCGTGCCCGGCTGCGTGATGGGCGTGCTCGCCGACGGCATGGGCGGCAAGAGCGGCGGTCGCAAGGCCGCCGACCAGGTGCTGCTGACCGCGCAGCAGCTCTTCGAGCGCTACGCGCCGACACGCGACGATCCCACCGAGGCGCTCAAGCAGCTCGTCCTCGAAGCGCACCTCATGATCAAGCTGACGGCGATCACCTCCGAGGAGGAGCCGCACAGCACCATCGCCGCGTTCATGATCAGCCCGACGCGCGAGTGCGACTTCGTTCACGCCGGCGATTCGCGGGTCTACCACTTCCGCGCCGCGGAGATGGTGACGCGGTCGATCGATCACTCGTATGTGCAGCGACTCGTCGACGAGCGGCAGATCACCGAGGAAGAGGCGAACAGCCATCCGCAGTCGAACCTCCTGACCGGCTGCCTGGGCACCTTCCAGGACCCGCCTCTCTCGCAGCGCCACATCGACCGGCTCGAGATCGGCGACAGCATCCTCTCCTGCAGCGACGGCCTCTGGCACTACTTCACGCCGCGCGAGCTCGGCGCCATCGTCCATGCCCTGCCGCCGCGCGAGGCGACCGAGATGCTGGTCGGCAAGGCGCGCCAGCGCGCGCGCGGGTCGGGCGACAACCTCTCGCTTGCCCTGGTCCGCGTCGAGCCGCTCGGCTGAAGCGGCGTCGCCACGCGCCGACGCTGCGCGGGGCCTCAGGGAGCCGACGCAGCGCTGCCGCGGATCGCCGACGCCGAGGGGACCGGCAACGGCGCGGCCGGATTGCGCTCCTTCATCCGCCTGACCGTCCGCTCGAGCGTGCTCGCCCGGTGCTCCTCCGCCTTTCGCCGGCGTGCCTCGAATTCGGATCGGCTGCGGGCTTCGCGGGCCCTGCGCTCGACGGCGTCTTCGGCGCGCGGCGCTCTCGCCTTCGCGCCCGCGGTGGGCGGCCGCGCCTCCCGGGCTTGGCGGGGCGGGCGCGCTTCGCGGGGCTCTCGCACTGGGCGTGGTTCGCGTGGCGGCTCGGCCTGTGCCCGGGTCGCGCGTTCCCTGCCCTCCTGGGCGCGCTTCGCGTCCTCGGCGACCTTGGCGGCGATCTCGGCACGCCGCTCCGCGGCGCGGGTCCGGCGCCGCGTCTCGTCGAGCCGGAGCTGGCGCGCGCGCAAGGCATCGAGCGTCGCGCGTCGCTGCTTCTGCGCATCCTCGACGCACGAGGTGACGACAAAGCGCTCCCGGCACTCCCGTTCGCGGGCGCTGTAGCGGGCCTCGGCCGCGGCCCGCTCGCTGGCGATCTTCGCCTTCTCGGTCTCGGCCTCGGCCGGGGTCTGCGCATGCGACGCCATCGGCGACAGGGCGAGCCCCGCGAGCAGCAGCAGGCGCGCGGCGAGCGTTCGGCGGCCGCGGACCGACGGCTTCATGTCAGCGAGGTATCGACGGTTCGGCGCGCCTCGGCCAGAAAGGCGGCGGACCGCATCTCGTGCAGCCGTGACACCGTGCGGGGGAATTCGTGCACCAGAGGACCTTCCGTGTACAGCCCTTCCGGCTCGACCTCGGCCGAGACGATGAGCTTGACGCGACGATCGTAGAGCACGTCGACGAGCCAGGTGAATCGCCGCGCCTCGGAGGCCAGGCGCGGCGACATCTGCGGCACGCCGGAAAGCAGCAGCGTGTGGAACTGCGTGGCCAGCTCGAGGTAGTCGTTCTGCGAGCGCGGCCCGCCGCACAGCTCCCTGAAGTCGAACCAGACGACGCCACCGGCCCGGCGCCGGGCCCGGATGACGCGATGCTCGATGCGCAGCTGTGGGCTCTCGGCGCTGGCCTCGGCGAGCCGCTCGAAGGCCGCGCTCATCGCCGCGTCGGCCTCGGGGCCGAGGGGCGTGTGGTACATCGCGACAGCCTGCAGCGTCGACTGCCGGTAGTCGACCCCGGAGTCGACGTTGACGACCTCGAGCCGCTCCTTCAGCAGCTCGATGGCCGGCAGGATGCGATCCCGGTGCAGCCCGTTCGGATAGAGCCCGTCCGGCGGGAAGTTGGAGGTCGTCACGATGCTGACCCGGTGCTGGAACAGGGCCTCAAGCAGGCGGTGCAGGATCATCGCATCGGTGATGTCGGCGACGTGGAACTCGTCCAGGCAGATGAGGCGGAACCGGAGCGAGATGCTCTTGCCGAGCGCGACGAGCGGGTCGCTCGTGCCATGCAGGTCGGCCAGCTCGCGATGCACCTCGCGCATGAACTCGTGGAAGTGAAGGCGGGTCTTGCGCTGCAGCGGCACGGCCTCGAAGAAGCAGTTCATCAGGAAGCTCTTGCCGCGCCCGACGCCGCCCCACATGTAGACACCACGCGGGATGGGCGGCCGGGAGATCAGCTTCGATAGCGCGTTGCCGCGCCGCGTTTTGTAGTCGATCCACTCGTTCTCGCAGCGCTCGAGCGAGTCGATGGCGCGAAGCTGCGCCAGATCCGACTGGTAGCCGCGTTCAGCGAGTGTCTGCTCGTAGAGGCGGCGGACGTTCAACGAGGCACTGATCAGCTAGAAGTTGAGCGCGCGCTTGTCGACCGCAAGCGCCGCTTCCTTGGTCGCTTCCGACAGGCTGGGATGGGCGTGACAGATGCGCCCGATGTCTTCCGCCGAGGCCTTGAACTCCATCGCCATCACCGCCTCGGCGATCAGCTCGGAGGCCATGGGGCCGATCATGTGCACGCCGAGGACTTCGTCAGTTCTGGCGTCCGCGATCACCTTGACGAGGCCGGTGGTGTCGCCGAGCGCGCGCGCCCGGCCGTTCGCCATGAAAGGGAAGGTCCCGGCGCGATAGGCCCGGCCCTCGGCCTTGAGCTGCTGCTCGGTGCGGCCGACCCAGGCGATCTCCGGGCTGGTGTAGATCACCCACGGCACGGTGTTGAAGTCGACGTGCGGCTTCTGCCCGGCGATGCGCTCGGCCACGGCGACGCCCTCCTCCTCGGCCTTGTGGGCGAGCATGGGGCCGCGCACCACGTCGCCCACCGCCCACACGTTCTCGAGCGCCGTCCGGCAGGCGTCGTCGACCGGGATGAAGCCGCGCTCGTCGAGGGCGAGTCCCACCGCCTCGGCGTTGAGCCCGTTCGTGTTCGGGACCCGGCCGATCGAGACGATCAGCTTCTCGCACCGCAGCCCCTGCTCGGCGCCAGCGGCATCGGTGTAGGCGACGGACACGCCCTCGCCCGCGGTTGTCACGGCGGAGATCTTCACGCCGAGGGCGATCTTCAGCCCCTGCTTCGCGAACGCCTTCTGCGCCTCGGCCGCGATCTGGGTGTCGACCGCGCCCAGGAAGGCGGGCAGCGCCTCGAGCACCGTGACCTCGGCGCCGAGGCGGCGCCAGACCGAGCCCATCTCCAGGCCGACGACGCCCGAACCAACGATGCCGAGCGTCTTCGGCACCGCAGCGATGGCGAGCGCACCGTCGTTGGAGAGGATCGTCTTCTCGTCGAAGGCAGCGCCGGGCAGGGGGCGCGGGTTCGAGCCGGTGGCGACGATGACGTGCTTGCCGGTCAGGGTCTCGGGCTTGGCACCCGCCACGGCGATCTCCCAGCCGGCGTCCGACTTCTTCACGAACGAGCCGCGGCCGTGGAAGAAGCTCACCTTGTTCTTCTTGAAGAGATAGAGGATGCCGTCGTTGTTCTGCTTCACGACCGTGCGCTTGCGCGCCATCATCTTCGCGACGTCGATCGTCAGCGAACCGACGCCGATGCCGTGCTCGGCGAACTGGTGCCCGGCATGCTCGAAGTTCTCGGACGACTGCAGCAGCGCCTTCGACGGAATGCAGCCGATGTTGGTGCAGGTGCCGCCGGGCGCCGGCCCGCCCTTCTCGTTCTTCCACTCGTCGATGCAGGCGGTGGAAAAGCCGAGCTGGGCAGCGCGGATGGCGGCGATGTAGCCGCCGGGCCCCGCACCGATGACGACGACGTCGAACGCGGTGGCCATCAGATGTCGAAGAGGAGCCGCGCCGGGTCCTCCAGCGCTTCCTTCATCGCCACCAGGCCCAGGACCGCCTCGCGCCCGTCGATGATGCGGTGGTCGTACGACATCGCGAGGTAGTTCATCGGCCGGACCACGACTTGGCCGTTCTCGACCACGGCGCGGTCCTTGGTCGCATGCACGCCGAGGATCGCCGACTGCGGCGGGTTGATGATCGGCGTCGACAGCATCGAGCCGAACACGCCGCCGTTGGAGATGGAGAAGGTGCCTCCGGTCAGATCGTCGAGCGTCAGCTTGCCGTCCTTGGCCTTCTGGCCGAACTCGGAGATCTTCTTCTCGATGTCGGCGAAGCTCATCTGGTCGGCGTTGCGCAGGATCGGCACGACGAGGCCGCGCGGCGAGCCGACGGCGATGCCGATGTCGAAGTAGCCGTGGTAGACGATGTCGTTGCCGTCGACCGAGGCATTGATGATCGGGTACCGCTTCAGCGCCGCGACGGCCGCCTTCACGAAGAAGCTCATGAAGCCGATCTTGACGCCGTGTTCCTTCTCGAAGCGTTCCTGGAAGCGCTTCCTCATCTCGATTACCGGCGCCATGTTCACTTCGTTGAACGTGGTCAGGATGGCGTTCGAGGCCTGCGACTGGAGCAGGCGCTCGGCCACGCGGGCGCGCAGCCGGCTCATCGGCACGCGCTGCTCGGGCCGATCGCCGAGGCTCGCCGTCGACGGCGACGCCACGGCGGGCAACGTGCGAGCGGCGGGTGCGGTGCGGGCGGCACCTGCGCCATCGCCGGCCGGAGCGGCGGCCGGCGTCGCGGCGGCGGGTGCCGAGGCCTTGCCGGCGACCGTCTCGAGGACGTCGCCCTTGGTTACCCGGCCACCCTTGCCGGTGCCC
>NZ_JANODC010000185.1:0-5270 GCF_031412495.1 Rhizobacter sp.
CGGTAGGCCAGGCCGATGACGTCGTTGACCTGCTCGTCGCGGCAGGCGCGGACGCAGCGTGTGCACTGGATGCAGGCGTCGAGATGGACCGCCATCGCCGGGTGCGAGAGGTCGGTCTCGACCGGCGGACGGGCCGGGAAACGGGGCTTGCGGACGTCGAGCGCCTGCGCCCACTGGTCGAGCTCGCTGTGCCGCGTGTACGCCTTCTCCGGCATGTCCGACAGCAGCAACTCGAGCACGAGCCGCTGCGACTTCAGGGCGCGATCGCTCCGGCTCGACACCTTCATGCCCGCCGTCGGGAAACGGCAGCACGACGGCGCCAGGACGCGCTCGCCGTCGATCTCGACGACGCAGGCGCGGCAGTTCCCCACCTCTTCCATGCCCTCCCGGTAGCAGAGGCGCGGGATGGCGACGCCTTCGCGGTCGGCGACCTGGATCAGCGTCTCGCCGGGCCGGGCAGCGACCTCGCGTCCGTCGAGCTCGAAGGCGACGAGCAGGGCGCCGACTTCGACTTCCGTGATGGCATTCATGTCGGTTCCTCGGCCGCGGTCAGGCCGTGAGCTCGTGCGGAAAATAGCGGATGACGCAGTCGACGGGGTTCGGCGCCGCCTGACCGAGGCCGCAGATCGAGGCATCGCGCATGACCACGGACAGGTCCTGCAGCAGCTCGAGGTCCCAGGTCGGCCGGGCCATCAGCACCGACGCCTTCGCCGTGCCGTTGCGGCAAGGTGTGCACTGGCCGCAGGACTCGTGCTCGAAAAATCGCATCAGGTTGCGTGCCGCGCCGACGGCGGTGTCGCGGTCGGACAGCACCATCACGGCGGCCGAGCCGATGAAGCAGCCGTAGGGCTGCAGCGTGTCGAAATCGAGCGGGATCTGGTTCATGGTCGCCGGCAGGATGCCGCCCGACGCGCCGCCCGGCAGGTAGGCATAGAAGGCGTGGCCGTCCTGCATTCCGCCGCAGTGCTCGTCGATCAGCTCCTGGATCGTGATGCCGGCCGGTGCCAGCTTCACCCCCGGATTCTTCACCCGCCCCGATACCGAGAACGAGCGAAGGCCTTTGCGGCCGTGGCGGCCGTGCGAAGCGAACCAGGCGCCGCCCTTCTCGAGCAGCTCGCGCACCCAGTACAGCGTCTCGAAGTTGTGCTCGAGCGTCGGCCGCCCGAACAGGCCGACCTGCGCGACGTACGGCGGGCGCAGGCGCGGCATGCCGCGCTTGCCCTCGATCGACTCGATCATGGCCGACTCTTCGCCGCAGATGTAGGCGCCGGCGCCTCGGCGCAGAATCATCTCCGGGAAGTTCGGCACGGGAGGATCGGCGCGCAGCCTCGCCACCTCGGCCTCCAGCATCGCCCGGCAGCCGTGGTATTCGTCGCGCAGGTAGATGTAGACCTGCTCGATGCCCACCGCCCAGGCCGCGATGGCCATACCCTCGAGGAAGCGGTGCGGGTCGCGCTCGAGCAGGACGCGGTCCTTGAAGGTGCCCGGCTCGCCTTCGTCGATGTTGACGGCCATCAGGCGCGGGCCGGGCTCGGCACCGACGATGCGCCACTTGCGACCGGCCGGAAAGCCGGCGCCGCCGAGGCCGCGCAGGCCGGAATCCTCCATCACCTTGATGACGGAATCGATGCTGTAGCGGCCGCCCACGCACTCGCGCAGCAGCGCGTAGCCACCCTCGGCGCGGTAACGGTCGAAGTCGATGCAGTCCTCGATCACCGGCGCGGTGGCCTTCGCCTGCACGGCGGCGGCGATTGCTGCAACGCTGGCCCGAGGAATGGCGTTCTGCCCGACGACCGCCGCCGGCGCCTGCTCGCAGCGGCCGATGCACGGCGCCGCGATGACGCGGACGTCGCGGCCGAGCAGGGCCGGCAGCCTCTCGAGCAGCTCGCCGGCGCCGGCGAGCTCGCACGAGAGGCCGTCGCAGACGCGCACCGTCAGCGGCGCCGGCGCGGCGTCGCCTTCGCGGACGATGTCGAAGTGGTGATAGAAGCTCGCGACCTCGTAGACCTCGGTCTGCGCCAGCCGCATCTCCTGGGCCAGCGCGGCCAGGTGCTGTGTCGAGAGGTGGCCGTACCGGTCCTGGATCTTGTGCAGGTGCTCGATCAGCAGGTCGCTCTGCCGCGACTCGGAGCCGAGCAGGGCCTGGACCTCGGCGAGCGCCACGGGGTCGACGCGGCGACCCCGGGGTGCGGCACGCTTGCGCTGTCTTGTCGGCTCCAGCCGGACGATCGGGATGACCGGGTGATTCACGTCAGTCGGCGCCGGGCCGCTCCCAAGCCGACTGCGCCCCCGTCGGGGGGCAGCGAACGCAGTGAGCGTGGGAGCCTCATCCTCTAGAGGAGACCGGCGCCGCGCGCCCATTGGTACTTCGCGCCGAGCACCGCGACCGGGATCTCCGTCGAGTAGGCGTACGCCGGGATGCCGTTCGCATACAGGTACTCGGCCGCTTCCTCGACTTGCACGTCGCCGGCGAGCGAGGCCACGATCGGCTTGTCGAAGCCCTGCGCCCGCATCTCGTCGCGCACCTCGACCATCAGCTTGGCGAAGACCATGGGCGGCGTCACGATCGTGTGCCAGTAGCCGAGGATCAGCGCGTGGATGCGCTCGTCCTGGAGGCCGAGCTTGACGGTGTTCTGGTAGGTCTTCGGCGGCTCGCCGCCGGTGATGTCGACCGGGTTGCCGGCGGCGCCGAAGGGCGGGATGAATTTCCGGAAGGCGGCATCGAGGTCGGGCGGCATCGCCATCAGGCTGAGACCGTTGTCGATGCAGGCGTCCGACAGCAGCACGCCCGAGCCGCCGGCTCCGGTGATGATGAGGACGTTCTCGCCCTTGGGCGTGGGCAGCACGGGCACGCCGCGCGCGAAGTCGAGCAGGTCGCGCAGGCTCCGGGCCCGGATCACGCCCGACTGCTTCAGCACGTCCTCGTAGATCTTGTCGTTGCCGGCCAGCGCGCCGGTGTGCGAGCTCGCCGCCTTGGCCCCGGCCGACGTGCGGCCGGCCTTCAGCATGATCACCGGCTTCTTCTTCGAGACGCGCTTGGCGACCTCGGCGAAGGCGCGGCCGTCCTTCAGGTCCTCGCAGTGCTGCGCGATGACCTTGGTGTTCGGGTCCTGCTCGAAGAAGATGAGCAGGTCGTCCTCGTCGATGTCGGACTTGTTGCCGAGGCCGACGATCGCCGACACGCCCATCTTCGCCGAGCGCGAGAAGCCGATGATCGCCATGCCGATGCCGCCCGATTGCGACGACAGCGCCACCGAGCCCTTGACGTCGTACGCGGTGCAAAAGGTGGCGCAGAGGTTGGCCGGCGTGTAGTAGAAGCCGTAGATGTTCGGCCCCATCAGGCGAATGTCGTACTTGCGGCCGATCGCCACCAACTCGTCCTGCAGGGCGTGCTCGCCCGTCTCGGCGAAGCCCGAGGGGATCAGCACCGCGCCGGCGATCTTCTTCTCGCCGCACTCGGTCAGCGCGCCGGCGACCAGCTTGGCCGGGATCGCGAACACGGCCGTGTCGATGTCTCCGGGAACGTCCTTGACGCTCTTGTAGGCCTTGAAGCCCATGATCTCGGCCGACTTCGGGTGGATCGGGTAGATGTCCCCCTTGTAGCCGCCGTTGATGAGGTTCTTCATCACCGAATTGCCGATCTTGCCGGCCTCGTCGGACGCGCCGATGACGGCCAGCGACTTCGGCTGCATGACCCGCTTCATGCTCGCCAGCACGTCGGCCTCTTCCGGGCGGAAGCGCGGCGTCTTCGGCGCGAAGTCGACGACGATTCGAACGTCGGCGGCGATCGCGCCCTGCTTGCTGGCGAAGACCGGGTTCAGGTCCAGCTCGGAGATCTCGGGAAAGTCGGTGACCAGCTCGCTGACGCCGACGATCAGCTTCGCCAGCGCGTCACGGTTCACCGGATCGCTGCCGCGCACGCCCTTCAGCATCGCCGCTGCCTGGATGCCGTCGAGCATCGAGTAGGCGTCCTGTTCGGTCGCCGGCGCGAGGCGGAAGGTGATGTCCTTCATCACCTCGACGAGCACGCCGCCGAGGCCGAAGGCGACCAGCTTGCCGAAGCTGCCGTCGGTGACGGCGCCGATGATCACTTCCTGGCCGCCCATCACCATCTGCTGGACCTGCACGCCCAGGATGATGGCGTCGCCCTTGTACTTCTTGGCGTTGGCGACGATGGTGTCGAAGCCCTTGCCCACCTCCTCCGTGCTCTTCAGGCCGACCAGCACGCCGCCGGCCTCGGTCTTGTGCAGGATGTCGGGCGAGACGATCTTCAGCACCACCGGGAATCCCATCGACGAGGCAAGCTTCTGGGCGGCCGCGGCGTCGGCGGCGACGCCTTCCTGCGGCACGGTGATGCCGTAGGCGTCGCAGACGATCTTGCCTTCCGGTGCGGTGAGCGAATCGCGCCCGTTCGCCTTGACGGCGTCGAGGATTCCCCTGACCTTGGCCTTGTCCCTGTTCATGGCTGTCCTTTGAGTGTCGATTCAGATCACGCGCGAGGCGCGGAGTTCGGCGATCGCGTCGGCGCCGTAGCCGAGCTCGGCGAGGACTTCTTCGGTGTGCTCGCCCAGAAGCGGCGAGCGCGTCACCTCGGTGGCGCTGTCCGACATCTTGATCGGGTTTCCGACGGTGATGTACTTGCCGCGCGTCGGGTGGTCGACCTCGACGATGGTGCCGGTGGCGCGCAGCGAAGGGTCCTCGGCGATCTCCTTCATCGACAGGATCGGGCCGCAGGGGATGTCGAATTCGTTGAGGATGTCCATCGCCTCGAACTTGGTCTTCGTCATCGTCCACTCCTCGATGCGGGCGAAGATCGACTTCAGGTGCGGCAGGCGTGCCTTGGGCGTGGCGTAGCTCGGGTCGGTGATCCAGCCTTCTTCGCCGATCACCTTGCAGATCGCGCCCCACACCGGCGCCTGGGTGATGAAGTAGATGTAGGCGTTGGGGTCGTTCTGCCAGCCCTTGCACTTCAGGATCCAGCCCGGCTGACCACCGCCCGAGGCGTTGCCAGCGCGCGGCACCGCGTCGCCGAAGCCGATGTCCGGGTACTGCGGGTACTCCTTCATCACGCCGGTGCGGTCGAGCCGCTGCTGGTCGCGCAGCTTGACGCGGCACAGGTTCAGCACCCCGTCCTGCATCGCCGCCAGCACCTTCTGGCCGCGGCCGGTCGTGTTCCGCTGGTAGAGCGCGGCGACGATGCCGAGCGCCAGGTGCAGCCCGGTGCCGCTGTCGCCGATCTGCGCCCCGGTGACGAGCGGCGGGCCGTCGTC
>NZ_JANODC010000186.1:0-5181 GCF_031412495.1 Rhizobacter sp.
CCTATACTGCCCCGCCGCTGCGCACGTGGAAAGCGCAACCGACGCCGGCTTAGCTCAGTTGGTAGAGCACCCGCCTTGTAAGCGGAAGGTCGTCCGTTCGATCCGGACAGCCGGCACCAATCAGACTGCCTAAGCGCGTTAGCAAGTGGCTACTTCAGCTCGATCGAAGCGGTCTTTGGGTACCATTTCGGGTACCACTTCTGTCCGCTGGTAGCGGGGCTGTTGCGCCTGTCCACGCTTAGCAATTTTTCGCGCGGCGCGCCTCGAGTGCCGTCATCACCTGGGCGGCAAGGATCCAAGCTCTTCGAGCTGGCGCGCGTCGAGCGTCCGCGGCTCGGCGTCGAACACGCAGAGGGTTCCGACCGGCTGCTGGCGGAAGAACAATGGCACGCCGGCGTAGAAGCGAATCTTCGGCGCGTCGGTCACCACCGGGTTGGCCGAGAACCGCGGGTCAAGGGACGCGTCCTCCACGACGGTGGGATCCGGTCCGGATCCTGCAGCGCGTGGGTGCAAAACGTCAGCTCCCGCGGCCGGGAAGCGATGTCTGTGCCGACGCGAGATCTGAAGAGCTGATGCTCGCCGTCGATCACCGCAATGACCGCGACCGGTACCGCGCAAAGCTCGGCCGCTCTCCGGGTGATGTCGTCATAGGCCAGCCCCTCTGGCGAAGTCTTTCTCGTTCCTGTACTTCGTGCATCGACAATTGTGGCCGCTGGGGGCGCGGCGCTGCCGAGGCGGGGAGCGCTCAAGAAGGGGCCGCGGCGCACCGCACCCCCTTCGGCGCTGGCCTTATCCCCGAAGACGCGCTCGACGCTCGCGTCCAGCGCGGTGCTACCTGTACACGTCTCGTCGGTTGCCGACCTCGATCACTAGGATGCGCAGAGCGCCGTCCTCGATGTCACAGATGATGCGATAGTCGCCGACCCGGTAGCGCCAGAAGGTTCCCAGCGTCGGTCCGGTCAATGCCTTCCCCAGGCTGCGCGGGTCTTCATGCGCGGCCAAGCGCTCGCGGAAGAAAGCGGTGATCCGTCTCGCTTCGTGTCGATCAAGCTTGCCGAGCTGCTTGGCGGCGGTGGCCGTCAGCTCAACCCGCCAGGCCAAGCTGACGCTCCACGTCATCCAGGCTGTAGACGCGTTCCTGACCTGCGCGAACACGCTCCATCGTGCCAGCGGCCAAGTAGAAGTCCTCGAGATCTTCCAAGCCCTTGCTGACCAGCTCACGCAGGTAGTACGCCTTCGTTCGCCCCGTCGACGCGGCAAGCTGATCCAAGCGCTGTTCGATCGAAGGATCAAGCCTGATTGAGGTGGCCATACGAGTTCTCGCGATACTTGTATTCATTGTATCGAAGAGGAGGAAGCTGCGCGGAGAGGGCTGACTCGAGCTTGAATTGAGGGGGAGCCCGCAGGGGGGAGCGTAGCTCCACGGGGCTGGGGTGCAGCCCCAGTCATAGCTTCTCACCGGCCCAACCCAAGCCTGTAATGAAGGAGATCAGACCCCGTCCGCGGTTTTCTCTGAGCCAGTCGACAACCCGAGCTCGACTTCATTTTCCGCCAACCGCTGAGCGCTACTTCCCGCGGCCGGCGACCGCCATCGCCTCGGTCGCGGAGCCGAGACCGAGCGGCGCTCCGAGGGTCATCAGGATGCGCTTGAAGAGCGGCCGGTAGGCGTCGTTCCCGTCGCGCCGGGTCAGCGGATCCCGGTTCTCCATGAAGGCCTTGTCGAGCTCGGCCCAGTCGGCCGCGCTCAGCACCCGCTCGGCCAGCGGCAGCACGACCTTCTCCTCGGTGCGCATGTGGTCGAGGTACGAGGCGATGTAGAGGTTCATCGACGCCTCGAAGCGGTCGCGCCGGCCCGCCGCGTCGCGCGACTCGCTCATCATCTCGACGCCGAGCAGCTCGTGCTGCAGGTCGCGCACGGCCTGCTGGCTCCGCGAATGGTCGGCGTCGAGGGCGGCCAGCACCTCCGCCTGCTCGTCGCCGCAACGCTCGCGGATGCGCGGGAACAGCAGCTCGCTTTCCTTCGGGTGGTGCAGTCGCTCGGGGAATTCGTCGATGTAGAACAGCATCGCCCGCAGGGCGGTGAAGTCCGGCAGCGTGTCGCGCCGCCGATGCTCCGCGAGGAGCAGGCCGATCGACCGCAGCACCGCCGCCAGGGTGCTGTGCTCGTCGCGAATGATGCTCAGGCTGGGATGTGCATGCATGTCCGATCTCCCGTGGCGCCGTGCGGATCTCCCGCCGACGCTGGCCGCATGGTCGCCCGGGCATCGCAGCGCGACTTGATCTTGCGCAAGGCGCGCGGCCGGACACCGCTCGACACTCGTTCCGCAGAAGGAGAGTGATCATGACCGTCGCCATCGCCGTCGAATCATTCGGGAAAGCGTCCACGCCGCCGGCCGCGCGCGGCCGCCAGGCGATCTCGGTGCTGGTGGTCAGCACCCTGGCCTTCACCGTCTGCTTCATGGTCTGGATGATGTTCGGCGTGATCGGCATCCCGATCAAGAAGGCACTGAACCTCAACGCCACCGAATTCGGCCTGCTGACGGCGCTGCCGGTGCTGACCGGATCGCTGATCCGCGTGCCGCTCGGCATATGGACCGACCGCTTCGGCGGCCGCATCGTCATGACGGCTCTCATGGCGACCACCGTGCCGGCCATCTGGCTGATGGCCTATGCGACGCAGTACTGGCACTTTCTCGTCGTCGGCCTGTTCGTCGGCCTGGCAGGAGGTTCCTTTTCCGTCGGCACGCCGTACGTGGCGCGCTGGTTTCCGAAGAACCGGCAGGGCTTCGCGATGGGCGTCTACGGCGCCGGGAACTCCGGCGCGGCCGTCAACAAGTTCATCGCTCCGGCCCTCGTCGTCGCGTTCGGCTGGACGATGGTCCCGCAGGTCTACGCCGCCGTGATGCTCGGCACCTTGCTGCTGTTCTGGCTGTTCAGCGCCAGTGACCCGTCGCACCTGGTGCCGAAATCGGCCAGCTGGCGCGAGCAGGTCGCCACCCTCAAGGACCCGAAGGTGCTCAAGTACTGCCAGTACTACAGCATCGTCTTCGGCGGCTACGTCGCCCTGAGCCTGTGGATGGTGCAGTACTACATCGGCGAGTACGGGCTCGACATCCGCTGGGCGGCGCTGCTCGCCGCCTGCTTTTCGCTGCCGGGCGGCGTGCTGCGCGCCTTCGGTGGCTGGCTCGCCGACAAGTACGGCGCACACAGCATCACCTGGTGGGTCATGTGGGTGAGCTGGATCTGCCTGTTCCTGCTCAGCTACCCGCAGACCGATTTCTCGATCCTCACCGTCAACGGCGTCAAGACCTTTCACCTCGGCCTCAACGTGTATGCCTTCACCGGGCTGATGTTCATCCTGGGCGTGGCCTGGGCCTTCGGCAAGGCGTCGGTCTTCAAGTACATCGCCGACGACTACCCCACCAACATCGGCGCCATCAGCGGTGTCGTCGGCCTCGCCGGCGGGCTCGGCGGGTTCGTGCTGCCGCTCATGTTCGGCGCCCTGATGGACCTGACCGGCATCCGCTCGTCGGCCTTCATGCTGATGTACGGCGTGGTCTGGGTCTCGCTCGTCTGGATGTACTGGACGGAGGTCCGCAAGGCCGAGGTCATGGGTCCGAAGGCACGGGAATTCAGCCTCGCCGGATGAACGACAACCGAACAGGGAGACAGCTGCGATGAGCACCGCCACGATCAAGCCGGGGCTCGTGCCCGGCCCGCCCGCTCGGCCCGCATCCGGCGCAGACATCGACGACTGGCGGCCCGAGGACGACGCCTTCTGGAACGCGACCGGCAAGAAGATCGCCTATCGCAACCTGTGGATCTCGGTGCCCAGCCTCCTGTGCGGCTTCGCGGTCTGGGGGATGTGGGGAATGATCACCGTGCAGATGCTCAACCTGGGCTTCCCGTTCAGCCAGGCAGAGCTCTTCACCCTGACGGCGATCGCGGGCCTGGCCGGCGCGACGATGCGGATTCCGGCCTCGTTCCTGATCCGCCTTGCCGGCGGCAGGAACACGATCTTTCTCACCACCGCCATGCTACTCGCGCCGGCGATCGGCACGGGCATCGTCCTGCAGCATCCCGAGTGGCCGCTCTGGAGCTTCCAGCTGATGGCGCTGTGGTGCGGCGTCGGCGGCGGCAACTTCGCCAGCTCGATGTCCAACATCAGCACCTTCTTCCCGAAGCGGCTTCAGGGCACCGCGCTGGGCCTGAACGCCGGCCTCGGCAACTTCGGCGTCACGACGATGCAGATCGTCATCCCCCTGGTGATGACCGCGAGCATCTTCGGCGCGCTCGCCGGGGCGCCGATGACCCTCGTGAAGGACAGCGGCTGGATCCTCGGCAAGATCGCCGCCGGCACGCCCACCTGGATCCAGAACGCCGGCTTCGCCTGGCTGCTGTCGCTCGTTCCGCTGTCGGCGTTGTGCTGGTTCGGGATGAACAACCTGAAGACCGTGTCGCCGTCGACCGGCGGAACGATCGCGGCCTTCCTGAAGATCATCTGGCTCTACACGTTGTCCTTCGTGCCGGCCGGGATCGGCCTGTACCTCTACCTGCCCCGGCCCACGGGCCTCGGCCTCCTGAACATGTGGCTGGCGATGCCGCTCATCGTCGTCGGCACGCTCCTGGTGCTCAAGCTCACCGCCTTCGGCACGATGAAGGAGGGCATCGCCACCCAGTTCAAGATCTTCCGCAACAAGCACACCTGGGCGATGACGATCCTCTACATCGTCACCTTCGGCTCGTTCATCGGCTTCGCGATGGCGCTGCCGCTGGCGATCACGGTGATCTTCGGCGTCAGCCACGTCGTCGACGCCGCCGGCGTGCTGCAGCACACGCTGAAGAACCCGAACGCGCCGTCGGCGCTGACCTGGGCCTGGACCGGCCCCTTCGTCGGTGCTCTGATCCGCCCGGTCGGCGGCTGGATCTCCGACAAGGTCGGCGGATCGATCGTCACCCAGGTCGTCTCCGCGGTGATGGTGGTGGCCTCGGTCGCGGTGGGCTACGTGATGCTGCTGGCGTACCGGTCGCCGACGCCGGAGGAGCACTTCGTCGTCTTCATGGCGCTCTTCCTGCTGCTGTTCGCCGCCAGCGGCATCGGCAACGGATCCACCTTCCGGACCATCGGCGTCATCTTCGACCGCACCCAGGCCGGCCCGGTGCTAGGCTGGACCTCGGCGA
>NZ_JANODC010000187.1:0-5577 GCF_031412495.1 Rhizobacter sp.
GCAAGCGCCCGCGGGGAAGCGGTCGCTTGCCGCTTGTCGGAAGTCAACCCATGTCCAATCGCCTCATGCGCCGGCGTGCCTTCAAGGCCGCCTCAGGCTCGCTCCTGCTCGTCCTCTTCTCCGGCCTCGTCGCCGCCCAGAGTCGGCTCGACCCGGTCGTCGTCGTCGGCAGCCGTGAGCCCCAGCCGGCGTCCCGAAGCACGGCCGACATCGTCGTCATCGACCGCGACCGGATCCGGGGCAGCGTCGCGGACTCGGTCGAGGACCTGCTTCGGCGAGAAGCCGGCCTGCAGCTCGCACGTAACGGCGGCCCGGGCCAGAACGCCGGCTTCTTCATCCGCGGCGCGAGCACCAACAGCACGGTCGTGCTCGTCGACGGCGTGCGGATCGGCTCGGCGACGCTCGGCCAGGCCCAGTTCGAGGCGCTTAGTCTGAGCCAGATCGAACGCATCGAGGTCTTGCGGGGCCCGGCGTCCAGCCTCTACGGAGCAGACGCCCTCGGCGGGGTGGTCCGGATCGTCACGCGGCGCGGCGACGGCCCCCCGAGCGTGAGCGGATCGGCGCACGTCGGCGGCTACCGCTCGCGCCAGGGCGACTTCGGCCTCAGCGGCTCGGGAGCGGCGTTCGACTACGCGGTCGGCATCGGCCGAGAGAGCAGCCGCGGTGTCTCCGCGCTCCGTCCCGGCGATCGTTTCCAGAGCTTCAACCCCGATCGCGACGGCTATGCACGCAACTCGGCCAACGTGCGCCTCGGCTTCGCGCCCTCGCCGGAGCACCGCATCGGCGTCACCTTCATGGAGACCCGCCTCGACGCGCAGTACGACGCGGCCGAGTTCAATCCACCGGACTTCGCTGCCGACGCATCGCCCGACTTCCGCAATCGTCTGCGGACCCGCATCGGCTCGATCGACTACCGCGGCCGGCCGACCGCGAACTGGACGTCGACGCTCCAGGTATCGCGCACCGTCGACGACCTGACGAGCGGCGGCAGCACGCAGACCCGCTTCATCACCCGCCGCGCGCAGGCGACCTGGCAGAACGCGCTGCAGGTCGCCACCGACCAGCAGCTCGTGGTCGCCTACGAGCATCTGTCGGAACGTGCGAGTGCGCCGGTCTTCGGCAGCGATCCGGAGCGTCGCAATCACGCCGGCGTGATCGGCTATTCGGGCCGCCTCGGCGCGCACGCCATCCAGGCGGATGTCCGTCGCGACGCCAACTCGGTCCACGGCGGCAACACGACAGGGCGACTCGGCTACGCGCTGGAAGTGGCCCGCGGCCTGAAGCTGCGTGCCCTGGCCGGGACGAGCTTTCGGGCCCCGACCTTCAACGACCTCTACTTTCCCGGCTACGGTGTGGCCACTGTGCGGCCCGAGCGCGGCCGCAGCATCGAGGTCGGCCTGGCCTGGGAGGGCGACGCGAGCCGAGCCTCGGCGACGCTCTACCGCAACAGCGTCCGAGACCTCATCGGCTACCAGCCCGACCGGAGCGCCTGCCCACCCGATCCGGCGTACGACTTCGGCTGCGCCGACAACGTCAGCCGCGCGCGCCTGCAGGGTGTCACCTTGGCCGCCTTCCACCGAATCGGTTCGTTCGCGGCTCGTGCCACCGTCGACCTTCTCGATGCACGCGACCTGCAGACCGGCGTGCGCCTGGTCCGCCGCGCGGCCCATCAGGAGACGCTGGCGATCGACTACGAGCCCGGCGACTGGCGCCTGGGCGCATCGGCGCTCTTCGTCGGCTCGCGTCCCGAGGGCGGCGCGGTGCTCGGCGGCTATGCGACGCTGGACCTGCGCGCCGCCTGGCGCCTCCAGCCGCAGTGGCGGCTGGAGGCCCGGCTGCTCAACGCCTTCGATCGACGCATCGAGCCGGTCCGCGACTACCAGGGCCTCGGCCGACAGGCGTGGATCGGCGTGCGCTACGACGGCCAGGGTCTCTGAGGCGAGATCGCAGCGATGCCCAGGCAATGAGGATGCGGCACTTGCTCGCGCTCTGCGCCCTCGGCGCCGTGATCGCCTGCGCCCTGGGCGTGCTCGCCGGCTCGTCGGGCTTCGGGGTGCCGACCGACGACATCTTCTGGCGCATCCGCGTGCCGCGGGTCCTCGCCGGCTTCGGCGCCGGCGCTGCACTGGCCGTCTCCGGCGCGCTGATGCAGCTGCTGACACGCAACGCGCTCGCCGACCCCTACGTGCTCGGTGTCGCCGGCGGCGCTTCCGTCGGCGCCCTCGGCGCCATGCTCGTCGCCGGCGCTGGCGGGGTCATGCTGTCGGAGTGGGGCGTCGCGCTGGGCGCCGGCGTCGGCGCCGTCCTCGCGTCGGCGCTGCTCTTCGGGCTGCTTTGGCACCGGCTCGAGTCGCACGCCTTCTCGCCGCAGTCGGACGCCTCGACGGCCTTCCTTCTGGTCGGCGTGATGATCGGCTCCGGCTGCTCGGCCCTGGTCGCCCTGATCCTGACCCTGGCCGACGAGGGCCAGCTGCGCGGGATGGTGTTTTGGCTGCTCGGCGACCTCAACGGCGCGGCGCGCTGGGAGATCGTCTGGGCTGCGCTCGCGGTCGCCTTGCTCGTCGTCTGGCCGACGTCGCGCCAGCTGGACTGGCTGGCCCGCGGCGACGCCTGGGCCGCGACCTTGGGCGTGGCCGTGGGGCGGCGCCGCCGCGGCGTCCTGCTCGCGGCCTCGCTGGCGACCGGTGCGGCGGTGGCGACGGCGGGCGCGATCGGCTTCGTCGGGCTCGTCGTCCCGCACGCGTTCCGCCTCGTCGGCGTTCGCTCGGCGCCCTTGCTGCTTCCGGCCAGCGCGCTGGGGGGCGGTGCCTTCGTCGTCCTCGCCGACGCGGTGGCGCGGACGATCGTCGCGCCCCTGCAGTTGCCCGTCGGCGTGCTCGCTGCCGCAGTCGGCGTTCCCACCTTCATCGCCATGCTGCTGCGCCGCCCGGGGGCGGGCCGCGCATGAAGCCCCGTTCCCTGCACGTCGAAGGGCTTGCATTGCAGGCAGGCGGCCTGCCGCGGACGAGGCGGCTGTTCGCGGGTCTCGACTTCCGTGCCGAGGCGGGTGAGCGCTGGGTGGTGATCGGCCCGAACGGCGCGGGCAAGTCGTCGCTGCTCGCGGCGCTCGCCGGCACCTTCAGGGCGGCAGCGGGCACGGTCCGCCTCGGCGGCAGCGCGCTCGCGGAGTGGTCGACGGTCGAGCTCGCCACGGCGCGTGCCTGGAGCCCGCAGTTCTGGTTCGACCCGTTCCCGTCGACCGTGTTCGAGACCGCTGCCCTCGCGCATCGGCGCGGGCGCGCCTGGGCTTTCGTCCCCCAGGCGTCTTCCGAGCCGAAGGTGCTCGCGGTCCTCGATCGGCTGGCGCTCGGCTCGCTGCGCGACGTCGACGTCCGCATCCTCTCGGGCGGCGAGCGCCAGCGCGTCGCGCTCGCCACCGCGCTGCTGCAGGAGGCTCCGATCCTGCTCCTCGACGAGCCGGCGTCCCATCTCGACCCGGCGCACCAGCGCCTGTTGCTGCGCGTCCTGCGCGAACACGCCGATGCCGGCGGCACCGTCGTGGCCAGCCTGCACGACCTCAACCTGGCCTGGGACCTGGCCAGCCACGCGGTGCTGATCGACGGCCGCGGCGGCGCCTTCGCCGGCACGCGGGCGCAGGTGTTCGACGCGGCTCGATTGGGCGAGGTGTTCGGGGTCACGATCGAGGCCGTCGCCGTGGGCGGGGCGAGCCGCTTCCTGATGGCGGACCTTCCCTCTTCCGAGCCGGCGAGGCGGGACTTTTCGTGAGCGTCCTCCGTCTCCGGGAAACGGTGCAGGCACTCTGCCTCGCCGCGATCGCTTGCCTTTGCGCCGCCGATGCGCTGGCGCTCGAGGCGGTCGACGACAGCGGCCGGACCCACGTCTTCGCCGCGCCGCCGACGCGCGTCGTGACGCTGGCGCCGAGCCTGACCGAGCTGGTCTTCGCCGCCGGGGCGGGCGCGTCGATCGTCGGCACGACCTCGCTCAGCGACTACCCCGAGCCGGCCCGCGCGATCGCGCGCATCGGCGACGCCGGGCGGATCGACGTCGAACGGGTGCTGACCATGAAGCCCGATCTCGTCCTGCTCTGGCAACGCGGCGCGACCAGCCGCGAGCAGGAGCAGCTGGCTGCGGCCGGGATCCCGCTCTTCCACCTGGAACCGCGCCGGCTCGACGACGTGGCACGCGCCATCGAGCGTCTGGGCCGCCTACTCGGCAGTGCCGACGTCGCCGCGGCGCGCGCCGCCGAGCTGCGCCGCAGGCTCGGGTTGCTGCGCGAACGGCATGCGGGCGCCGCACCGGTGCGCGTGTTCTATCAGGTGTGGACGCGGCCCCTGATGACGGTCAGCCGCCGCCAGCTCATCAGCGACGTCGTCTCGCTGTGCGGCGGGCGCAACGTCTTTGCCGACCTCGCGCCGCTGGTCCCGGTGGTCTCGACCGAATCGGTCGTGGCCGCGGATCCGGAGGCGATCCTGACGGCGAGCGAGGAGGGCGGTGCGGCCCCTGCGTGGCAGCGCCGCCCGGCCGACCCGGCCTTCGCTGCCTGGCTGCCGCACGGGCGGATGACGGCGGTGCGGCGGGGCTGGCTGTTCTTGCTCGACGGCGACGGCATCAGCCGGCTGGGGCCGCGCATCGTCGATGGCGTCGGCGCGGTGTGTGCAGCGCTCGACCAGGTGCGCCTAGAGCGCGGGCCGCTGACGCGCTAGCCGGCGCGGCCGCTGGCCGACACGGGCGCGGGCACGTCGGACGTCCCCCTTTCCTTCATGGGCGACGTCGTCGCGGCGGCCTCTTTCTGCCCGCGCAGCGCAGGCGGCGCGGAGTCGCACCAGGTGGCGACCGGGCAGATCTCGCACAGCGGCCGCCTGGCGAGGCACACGTAGCGGCCGTGCAGGATCAGCCAGTGGTGGGCATGCTGCAGGAAGTCCGCCGGAACGCGCTGAAGCAGCCGCATTTCGACTTCGATCGGCGTCCGGCCGATGGCCAGGCCGGTGCGGTTGGCGACGCGGAAGACGTGCGTGTCCACGGCCAGGGTCGGGTCGCCGAAGGCGTTGTTGAGGACGACGTTCGCCGTCTTGCGGCCGACGCCGGGCAGCGCCTCGAGCGCCTCGCGCGAGCGCGGCACGCGGCCACCGTGCCGCTCGACCAGGATGCGGCAGGTCTCGTGCAGGTTGCGGGCCTTGGTGCGAAACAGGCCGATCGACCGGATCGCGTCCTCCAGGCCCGGCAGGCCGAGGGCCAGCATCTGCCGCGGCGTCGGCGCCCTGGGAAACAGCAGGCGCGTCGCCTTGTTGACGCCGCGGTCCGTGGCCTGCGCCGACAGCAGCACGGCGGCGAGAAGCTCGAAGATGCTGGTGTACAGGAGCTCGCTGGCCGGGTCGGGGTTGGCGTCGCGCAGGGTCGCGAAGAAAGGCCCGATGTCGGCCGATTTCATGACGCGCCGCCGGCGCTCAAGGGGCCGATCGCACGGCGGGGGCCCGCGCGATCGCCGCCGCCAGGAACGCACTGTCCACGGGTGCGACCGTCGGCGTCGTCGATCCCGGCCCCGGCGCATCCGCCGGCGCGTCGAGGCGCTGCCGGTGG
>NZ_JANODC010000188.1:0-1524 GCF_031412495.1 Rhizobacter sp.
CTGCTCTTCATGAGCAGCGGCCTCCCTGTGGCCATCGCCATGGCCGGCGCCTCGCTTGTCTACATCCTGCTCTCCGGCAACCTGCCGCCCTTCGTCGTCATCCACCGGATGGTGAGCGGCATCGACAGCTTCCCCCTGCTCGCGGTGCCGTTCTTCATCCTCGCCGGCAACCTGATGAACAACGCCGGCATCACGACGCGGATCTACAACTTCGCGCTGGCGCTGGTCGGCTGGATGAAGGGCGGCCTCGGCCACGTCAATGTCGTCGGCTCGGTGATCTTCGCCGGCATGAGCGGCACCGCGATCGCCGACGCGGCCGGGCTCGGCACGATCGAGATCAAGGCGATGAAGGAGCACGGCTACCCGACCGAGTTCGCGGTCGGCGTCACCGCGGCGTCGGCGACGCTCGGGCCGATCATCCCGCCGAGCCTGCCCTTCGTGATCTACGGGATGATGGCCAACGTCTCGATCGGGGCGCTCTTCCTCGCCGGCCTGCTGCCCGGGCTGCTGATGGCCGCCCTGATGATGCTCACCGTCGCCTACTACGCGCACAAGAACCAATGGGGCGGCGACATCAAGTTCTCGGCGACGCGCTTCGGCAAGGCGATGATCGAGCTCGGCGTCGTCATCGCCTGGCCGCTCATGCTGTGGCTGGTCGTCAGCCGCTTCGGCGCGCCGGCGCAGATGTCGGTCTTCGTCGCGCTCGGGCTGCTCTTCATCCTCGACCGCATCTTCCGCTTCGAGGCGCTGCTGCCGATCATGACGCCCGTGCTGCTCATCGGCGGCATGACGACCGGCCTCTTCACGCCCACCGAGGGCGCCATCGCCGCCTGCGTCTGGGCCATGATCCTCGGCTTCGCCTGGTACCGCACGCTGAAGTGGACGATGTTCGTCAAGGTCTGCCTCGACACCGTCGAGACGACCGCCACGGTGCTCTTCATCGTCGCCGCCGCATCCATCTTCGGCTGGATGCTCACGGCCACCGGGGTCACCGCCGACATCGCCGCGTGGGTGCTCGCCTTCACCAAGGAAGCCTGGGTCTTCCTGCTCCTGGCCAACCTGCTGATGCTCTTCGTCGGCTGCTTCCTCGAGCCGACGGCGGCGATCACGATCCTGGTCCCGATCCTGCTGCCGATCGCCACCCAGCTCGGCGTCGACCCGGTTCACTTCGGCCTGGTGATGGTGCTGAACCTGATGATCGGCCTGCTCCATCCGCCGATGGGCATGGTGCTGTTCGTGCTGGCCCGCGTCGCCAACCTGTCGTTCGAGCGAACGACGATGGCGATCCTGCCCTGGCTCGTGCCCCTGCTCCTGAGCCTGGTCGTGATCACCTACGTGCCGTCGCTGGTGCTCTGGCTGCCGAAGATGTTCTTCTGAGCTGGCCGCCGCCGGCGGCGCGGCTCAGCGCCGGGCCGGGTCGAAGTGCTTGCGCAGGCCGGCCCAGCAGCGGAAATAGTCGTCCTGCAGCTCGGCCGCCTCGAGGGCCTGCCGCGTCGGCCGCCAGACCTGCCGGCTTTCGAACAT
>NZ_JANODC010000189.1:0-3481 GCF_031412495.1 Rhizobacter sp.
GGGGGTGAGCTGGGGAGCCACGGAGAGCTCCTCGGACAGGCGTTGCACGTCGACGCTCATGTTCTCCCCTGGATCAGCGCGGTGCGAGCGCAGCTTTGACGGCGGCCGACACCAGGCCCATGTCGGCCCGGCCGGCGAAGCGAGGCCGCGCCGCCGCCATCACCTTGCCCATGTCGCCCGGACCGGTCGCTCCGGTCTCGGCGACGAGGGCGGCGACCTCCTCGGCGATCGCGTCGGCACCGAGCCGGGCCGGCAGATAGCTCTCCAGCACCGCCAGCTCGGCGCGTTCCTTGTCGACGAGGTCCTGCCGGCCGCCGGCCGTGAACTGCTCGATCGAGTCCTTCCTCTGCTTGCACAGCTTGTCGACGATGGCGACGATGGCCGCGTCGTCGAGGCTGATCCGCTCGTCGACCTCGCGCTGCTTCATCGCCGCCATGAGACCGCGGACGGTCAGCAGCCGGGGCGCATCCTTGGCGCGCATGGCCGACTTCATGTCTTCGCTGATCCGGTCTTTGAGGCTCATCGGAATCTCCAGCCTTGACTGTAAACGCCGGGCGGCGCCGCAAGCGACGAAGCCCGCCGGGGGCGGGCTTCGAAGGGATCGACGCAGGGCCGTCAGAACAGCTTCTTGGGAAGCTGCATGCTGCGGACCCGCTTGAAGTGACGCTTTACCGCAGCCGCCTTCTTGCGCTTGCGCTCGGCGGTGGGCTTTTCGTAGAACTCGCGGGCGCGCAGATCGGTCAGGAGACCGAGTTTCTCGATCGTCCGCTTGAAGCGGCGAAGCGCGACGTCGAACGGCTCGTTTTCCTTGACGCGGATCGTGGTCATGTGTGGCAGGGGGTTTCTAGCAAAGCCGGAGAGTATAACCGGGGGCGCCGGGCTAGGTCGCCTCCGCCAGTGCCCCGGCGCAAGCAGCTGCGCTGGCCCAGGCCCACTGGAAGTTGTAGCCGCCGAGCCAGCCGGTGACGTCGACCACCTCGCCGATGAAATGCAGGCCCGGGACTTTCCGGCTCTCCAGGCTGCGCGAGTCGAGCTCGCGTGTCTGCACACCACCGGCCGTCACTTCGGCCTTCCGGTAGCCCTCGGTTGCCGCCGGCGCGACGCGCCAGTTCGCCAGCTCCTCGGCCAGCGACGCGAGGTCGCGGTCGCGGCAGTCGGCGACGCGGCGCTCCGCAAGCTCGGGCTTGTCGTTCAGCCATGCGCCGGCCAGGCGCCGCGGCACGATGCCGGAGAGCAAAGTCCCGACGCGGCGCCCCGGCACTGCCTTGGCATCAAGAAGGAGGCGCGGCAGGTCCAACCCGGGGGCCAGGTTCACGGCGATCGATTCACCCGGTCGCCAGTACGTCGAGATCTGCAGCGCCGCGGGCCCGCTCAAGCCGCGATGCGTGAAGAGCAGGTCCTCGTCGAACTGCGCTGCTGCTCCGCCCGGCACCGTGCGGATGCGTACCGGCAGCGAGACACCGGCGAGCTCCGTGAAAGGCTGCCATGAAGCCGCCGAGCAGACGAGCGGGACCAGCGCCGGACGCGTCTCGACCACCGCGTGTCCGAACTGGCGCGCCAGCGCGTAGCCCCAGCCGCTCGCCCCGATCATGGGAATCGAGAGCCCGCCGGTCGCCACCACCAGCCGCGGCGCGTTCACTGCACCGGACGACGTCTCGAGCCGGAAGCCACGGTCACCGTGCTCGACGCTGCCCACGCTGCACGGCTGCCGCCGCTGCACGCCGCCCGACGCGCATTCGGCGAGCAGCATGTCGATCACCTGGCCGCTCGAGCCGTCGCAGAGGAGTTGGCCCTTGTGCTTCTCATGCCAGCCGATGCCGTATCGCTCCAGCAGCGCGATGAAGTCGTGCGGCGTGTATCGCGCCAGCGCCGACCGGCAGAAGTCGGGATTCGTGGACTCGAAGTTCGCCGGCGAGCAGCCGACGTTCGTGAAATTGCAGCGGCCGCCGCCGGAGATCCGGATCTTTTCCGCCACCTTTGCCGCATGGTCGATCAGGAGGACGCGCAGGCCCCGCTGCCCGGCCAACGCCGCGCACAGGAGGCCGGCGGCGCCGGCGCCCACGACGACGGCGTCGAAGCGCGTGGATGTGCTCAGCGGTCCGGCGCCGTGCTCAGCGGTAAGCTTCGAGGAGCGTGGTGACCTTGCGCCATTCGTCGTCGCTCACCGGAGTGATCGAGAGGCGGTTGCCGCGGCGCAGGAGGCGCATCGAGGCGAGCTCCGGGATCGTGCGCATCTCGGCCAGCGAAAGCAGCCGCGTTTTCTTCAGGACCCGCACGTCGACGTGGTACCAGCGCGGCTTCTCGGGTCTCGACTTGGCGTCGAAGTACGGGCTCTGCGGGTCGAACTGGGTCGCATCGGGGTATGCCGCCGAAGCGACCTCGGCCAGGCCGGCGACGCCCGGCTCGGGGCACGACGAATGATAGAACAGCACGCCGTCGCCCGGCTGCATGTCGACCCGCATGAAGTTGCGGGCCTGGAAGTTGCGGACGCCGACCCAGGGCACGGTGCCGTCCGGCGCTGCGGCCGCATCGTCGATCGAGCACTCGGTGGGCTCGCTCTTCATCAACCAGTACGGCATCGGATGCGTCGCAAGGAATAAGGTGTCCGCCGCGCACCGTGAACCGCATTCCTGAACCCAGGCAGTTCAGGTGGGCGAGGTCAGCCGGGCTTCGGGTTCATCTGACGCGAGACGATCACACCAACCGAGCGATGTTCCAAGCCCTTGCTCTTGCGAGCATCGGTTCAAGGAAATATAAAGTTCACGCGAGCGCAACGGACGCATTCATTCTACGACGGCAGCTCGTGGAACGAGCGCAAATCAGAGCAGTTGTCCGTCGGCGCCAAGGGCTATGTCGATGCGCCGGATGAGGCTGTCGAGGTCGACCTCCTCATGCGTCGCGGCGCCGTTCATCACGCCCGGATTCGTGGCGACGGCAGGCCGGCGCTCGGCCGGCGCGAAGGCCAGGTTCAACGCCGCGAGCACGGCGATGCGCTCGCGCGCCTTCACCTTGCCGCCGTCGCGGATCGTGCGCATCTCGCGGTCGACGGCGCTCACGGCCGCGAGCAACGAGGCCTCGCCGCCGTCGGGGCAGCCGAGGATGTAGCTCTGGCCCAGGATGGTGACTTCGACCTGCTTCACGTCAGGCCCTGCCGTGGCGGCCCGGCACCGCTGTCGACCGCCGCAGCCGGGTCGCGGGGCAGTCGCTCGAGCAGCACGTCGATGCGGCTGCGCGCCGCGTTCAGACGCGAGCGCAGGTTGTCGCGTTCTTCGGAGACGCTCTGCAGCTGCGCGACGAGCAGGGCGTTCGTTCGCCGCAGCTCCTCGTGGCGAACCAGCAGGCGCTCGACCCGGTCTGCGAGTTCCTCGATCTTGGACATGGGCGGCGCCTGCGGCAAGGTTGCCAAATTGTAGGCGTCGCCTCCCCGCTGCTTAGAATGCGAAGCGTTGGTGCCCGTGAAGGCGTTCATGCCTTCACAGTT
>NZ_JANODC010000190.1:0-29116 GCF_031412495.1 Rhizobacter sp.
ACCTCCATGCAGGCCACGGGCGTGTTCCCGGTCATGGTGCTCCAGATGTGCGCCATTGGCGAGGAGTCCGGCTCGCTCGACGCCATGCTGGGCAAGGCCGCCGAGTTCTACGAGGACGAGGTCGACGAGGCCGTGAAAGGCCTGTCGAGCCTGATGGAGCCCTTCATCATCGTCATCCTCGGCACGCTGATTGGCGGCATCGTCGTCTCGATGTACCTGCCCATCTTCAAGCTCGGCCAGGTGGTCTGACCGGTACCGATGCCTTACGCGGAGGTTCTCCTCTCGCCCCTGGTCCTGGCCCTGTTCGGGCTGTGCATCGGCAGCTTCCTCAACGTCGTGATCCACCGGCTGCCGCTCAGTTTGGAGCATGGCTGGAAGCAGGAGAGCGCCGATCTGCTCGGCGTCGCCCACGAGGCGGCGCCGGCTGTCACTCTATCGAGCCCGCGCTCGCGCTGCCCGTCGTGCGGCCATCCGATCGCCTGGTACGAGAACATCCCGGTCGCGAGCTGGCTCTGGCTGCGCGGGCGCTGCTCGGCCTGCAAGACCCGGATTTCCGCGCGCTACCCGCTCGTCGAGCTCACGACGGGCGCGCTCTTTGCGCTCGTCGGCTGGCGCTTCGGTGCCGAGCCGGTGGCGCTGGCCTGGTGCTTCTTCTGTGCGGCGCTGGTCGCCCTCGCCGGCATCGACTGGGACACGACCCTGCTCCCCGACAACATCACCCTGCCCCTGCTCTGGGCCGGGATCGTCGTCGCCGCCCTTGGCTGGACCCTGCCGCTGCAGGAATCGATCTGGGGCGCCGTCGCCGGCTACCTCTCGCTGTGGTCCGTGTACTGGCTGTTCAAGCTGGCCACCGGCAAGGAAGGCATGGGCTTCGGCGACTTCAAGCTGCTGGCGGCGCTGGGCGCCTGGCTGGGCTGGAAAATGATCCTACCCATCGTCCTCGGCGCCTCGATCATCGGTGCCATCGTCGGTATCGTCATGAAACTCTCCTCTTCCCTTCGCGAAGGCCGCTACGTGCCGTTCGGTCCCTTCCTGGCCGGAGCCGGCCTCCTCGTCCTCTTCGCCGGCCGGCCGCGCGTGCTGAGCTGGCTCGGCTGGGCCTGAGCGCGGGCGAGGCGCGTCCGATGACGCCGCTGCGCATCGGCCTGACCGGCGGGATCGGCAGCGGCAAGAGCGCCGTGGCCAGCCTTCTCGTCGCCCGCGGCGCGACCCTGCTCGACACCGACCGGATCGCTCGCGAGCTGACGCTGCCCGGCGGTGCGGCCATCGAGGCCATCCGCGCCGCGTTCGGCGATATCTTCATCGGCGGCGACGGCGGGCTCGACCGGCCGCGCATGCGCGAGGCGGCGTTCGCCGATGCCGGCCGGAAGCACCGGCTCGAGGCCATCCTGCATCCGCTCATCGGCAGCGAGGTCGAACGCCTCGCCGCGGCGAGCGCTGCCGCGACGAGAGCCCTGGTGTTCGACGTCCCGCTGCTGGTCGAGTCGGGGCGCTGGCGGGCACGCGTCGACCGCGTCTGGCTGGTCGATTGCTCCGAGCGCATGCAGGTGCAAAGGGTCGTGGCCCGCTCGGGCTGGAGCGAGGAAGCCGCGCGCTCCGTGATCGCGCAGCAGGCCACCCGAGCGGCGAGGCGTGCCGCGGCCGACGCCGTGATTCACAACGACGGCATCACCCTGGCCGAACTCGAGCGCGAAGTGCAGTCCCTGTGGGAGGCCACGATCGGCATCGGGCCATGACCTCGCCGCCCTGGCGCGGCGAGTCGCTATGGAACAATTGCCTCCGCCGCCGGCCGTGCGCCGGCCCGTCGCATGCGCGGCACACCGGCCCGGTCCCTTGCCTTGATCCTTTACGAGTATCCATTCAACGAGAGCATCCGGACCATGCTCCGGCTCGAGCACCTGTTCGACCGCCTCGGCCAGCTCATCGCCCGCGACGCCGCCGTCGACCACCACTACGCTCTCGCCACGATCTTCGAGATCATGGACGTCGGCTCGCGCGCCGACCTGAAGTCCGACCTGCTCAAGGAACTCGAGAAGCATCGCCTTCAGCTCGTCGGCTACCGCGGCAACCCGTCGATCGCCGAGGCCGTCCTCGATGACGTGATCGGCCGCCTCGACGGCGCCTTCGCGCGCCTGAACCAGGTCGCCGGCAAGGCCGGCGTGGCCCTGACGAGCAACGAATGGCTGATGAGCATCCGCAGCCGCATCAGCATCCCGGGCGGCACCTGCGAGTTCGACCTGCCGGCCTACTACGCCTGGCAGAAGCTCGAGCCCGTGCGGAGGCGAAACGACCTCCTGAACTGGGTCGGCTCGCTCATGCCGCTGGCCGAAGCGCTGCAGGTGCTCCTGGGGCTGCTGCGCGACTCCGGCACGCCGCACAAGGTCGCCGCCGTCGGCGGCCAGTACTCGCAGAGCCTGCCGGCCGGCCGGGTCTACCAGCTGATGCGGGTGCGCCTCGACGAGACCCTGCAGCTGGTGCCCGAGATCAGCGGCCACCGGCTGATGGTGCTCATCCGCCTGATGCGACAGGATCCCGAGGGCCGACTCAGGCCGACCACCGGCGACACCACCTTCGAGCTCACTCTCTGCGCCTGAGGGGCGGGCGATGACGGATCCCGACGCCCGGCCCGAGGTGCCGCACCGCATCGTCCGCTGCCCGCGCTGCGGCGGTGCCAGCTTGTACGCTGCCTCGAATCCGTCACGGCCGTTCTGCAGCGAGCGTTGCCGCAGCGCCGACTTCGGCGCCTGGGCCAGCGAGAGCTACCGGGTCGCGCCGCCGGTGAAGGCCGACGAGGACGATGACCGGCCGCCGGACGAATAAGGTCGTCGCATCACCGGACCCAGGCCGTCAGCGCGGTGAAGTTGTCGTGCCGGGGCTTCCTCACCGCCGCGGCCAGGACGCGCTGCTCCAGGGTGTGCAGCCAGGCCAGCGGGCCGGCCGCCAGGCTCAGCGAAGCCTCGAGCTGTGCGTCCTCGACGTACTCCCACAACCCATCGGTGCAGAGCAGGAAGACGTCGCCGGGCGCGAGGCGCCAGGCCTCGCTCGTCACCGCGATCTGCAGGTCGTCTTCGTCGACGCCGAGGGCCGACAGCAACTCGCTTCGCTGCGGGTGCGAGCGCATCTCCTCGGGCGCCAGCATGCCGCCGTCGACCAGCGACTGCACCAGACTGTGGTCGCGGGTTCGTGCCGTGATCGTGCCGCCGCGAAACGCGTAGAGCCGCGAATCGCCGCTGTGCCCCCACAGGCCCGCGCCGCGCTCGAGGTCCACCGTCAGGGCGACGACGGTGCTGTACATGTTCTGTTGCGCCGTGCCGTCGGCGCGGTGCTGGATGATGGCCCCGTTGGTGGCTGTGATCAGCTCGTGGATCAGCGACGCGGATGCAGCAGGCGCCACGGCGAACCGGCCGAGGATGCCGGCCACGGCCAGCTTGGACGCCTTGTCGCCGCCGCCGTGGCCGCCGGCACCGTCGGCCACGACGCAGCACAGGTACGACCCGCCATCCCAGTGGCCGCAGGCGTCCTCGTTGTGCTTGCGGCCGCCCCGCCGCGTCATCGTCGCCACCTCCACCTGGATCGTCATGTCCCGACCTTCGCGCCGCTGAATCCGGTGTTCCCCGGGGCAACCGCACCCTGGCTCATCGCCGCTCCTTCGCGAGCTCGGCGATGTGTTCCTCGTAGGCACGCAGGAACGCCCTGCCGAAGAGCTCGTGGAAGTCGTCGGAAGCCTCAGCCGCGATCTGCGCGTACATCTCGTTGAAGAGGTCCCACATCCGCGCCTTGCGGGCCGCTGGCATGAGCGACTCGACGAGGGACTTCTGTGTCAGCTTGGCCTCCAGCACCGCGGGATCGAAGCGCGTGAAGATGCCCTCCAGCGCCGCGCGCATGCCGGCGAGGGTGGCGAACTGATGCGCGCGCAGGTCTTCGTAGGCGTCGCGCATCGCATGGTCGCCCGGCATGAAACCGCGCTCCGGTGCGCCGAGCAGATGGGCCAGCGCCACATCCGCCGAGGACGAGAACTTGAGCGGGTTGTTCTCGCGCGCGACGATCATCGTCATCTCGGCCCGGATCTCTCGCTTCAGGGCGGCGCGCGCCGCCAGCAGGTCGATCGTTCCACGCGTCGCCTCGCGGAGCAGCCGGCCCAGCAACCCGAGCAGGACCGGCGTCAGCTGCAAGGCTTCGGGCGGAAGGCCCTGCGCGCCCAGCCCTTCCCGCCAGGCCCGCGCCAGTGCCTGCACATCGGCGCTCGCCGTCACGCTGCCGGCGGGCGGCGGTCCGGCTCCGAGGTCACCCGCCGGCGGCCGGGCCCACGCCGCCGGCGCTGGGGCGGAGGGCGGGTCAGACTGACGTGCAGGCGGCCGGCCAGGGGCGACGATCGTGGTGCCGTCGTCGAAGACATCGGCGGCCGGCGCCGCGGCGGCCGCCGATCGCGCCGGACCGACGAGCGTCAGGCTCTCGCCAAGGGGCAGCTTCCAGGACAGCACCGACCCGGCAGGCGCGACATCGCGATCGCTCGATGCCATCGCTGGAGCCGCCGCCGGCACTGCAGCCGGCGGCACGACCGGCGCCGACGCCGATGGGCCCCATGCCCCCAGGGGATCGGCGGCCGGAGCGGCTGAGAGACCGAACAGCGAATCGAGCGAGCCGTCGCCCGCGGTCGCCTCGAAGCCTTGCGGCACCGGAACGGGCTGCGGCGCGGCCGGGGCCGCGCGTGCTGCAGGTGCTGCCGGTGCCGCGCCGGGCTCGTCGATGGCGAACGGATCCCAATCCGGGGGAATCGCGCTCGACGCCGCGGCGGCGACGCGAAGCACGTAGGCACCGATCCGGAGTTCGTCGTCGACGCCGAGCCGCGCCCGGCCGCCGGTTTCGAGCGGCTGCCCGTTCAGGCCGATCGGATTGCCGCCGCGGTTGACGATGGCGAACTCGCCGCGCCCCTGGTGAACGACCTCGGCATGGACGCGCGAGACGGTGCGCTCGGGGTCCGGCAGGATCAGCCGGTTGATGTCGGCTCGACCGATGCTGCCCCCGGCCTCGTCGAAACGGGCCGCCAGCGGCTCGACCGGAGCGCCGCGGTACGACAGCGCGCTGATGCTGATCATGGCAGCCACATCGGCCGGGATTCTGCACCGCGCGTCGGCCGTGATGGCCAAATAATTCTCAGCGGCCGATTCGTCTCGAGACGCCGCTTTGCGGTGCTGTCAGGACTGCGTATAGTCCCGCCGATCGCCTGCCGTGCCGCTCGCGAGACGCCTCGACATGGCGCAATTCGACTCCGGATTCCGTGATTGGATGGATGCTGGCCTCGGGCCGGGCACCTTCAAGCTTCAATGATCGGACACAGCATGAGCATGATTGCACCCGTTCAGCCGGCTCGACGAGCGCCAGCCACCGACAGCCTCGCCAAGCCGGCGGGCCAGGGGACCCGGGTGCAGGCAAAGGTGCTGCTCGTCGACGATCACGACCTCATGCGGATGGGCGTGAAGGCCCTCTTGGGCGACGAAGGGCTGGCCATCGAATGGCTCGAGGCCGCCTCGCTGGCAGACGCACTCGAGCTCTACGAGCGCCATCCCGATATCGCCTTGGTCCTGCTCGACCTGAACCTGGCCGATTGCAAGGGACTGCACGGCCTGCGGCTGTTGCTCGGCAAGCAGCCGCACGCGCGCGTGATCATCCTCAGCGGCACCGGCGATGACTTTGTCGTCCGCCAGGCGCGGGCCATGGGCGCGGCCGGCTACCTGCACAAGGCCGCCGCGCCCGGCACCACGCGCGAGACCTTCTTCGCTGCGCTCGATTCGCCACCCGCATCGCCTGGAACGCGCACGCCCGACGCAGCGCGTTTCCCGGCCAGCACCGCGCCGTCGCGCTACGACCTGGTGGCCGAGCTCGGCGCTCGCCACCTCGAGATCCTGGAGCTCGTGCTCTCGGGCTGCACGAACCAGGAAATCAGCAGCGCCACCAAGCTCTCGCTCGGAACGGTGAAGAACTACGTGTCGACGATCCTGCTCGCGCTCGACGTCCGCTCGCGCTCGCATCTGATCAGCCTGTTCCGCTGAACGCGGCGTTCGCCGTTTCGTGACGACGGTAGCGCTGCCGATCGAGACTGCAGCCGCGGTGCCCGACGGGTCGGCGCAACGCCGGCTCGAGCACACCGAACTCGTCGGTCTGTACAGGAACGCCAGCGAGGCGGCGGCCGGCGCCTTCGTCACTGCAGTCTGCCTGTGGGCCTTCTTCTACCGTCATGCGCCGTCGCCGCTGATCCTGGTCTGGGCCGTCGTCATCCATCTGACGCAGTTCGGCCGACTAATCCTTTTCGTCGCCTTCCGGCGCGACAGCGCCGGCGCCACGCCCGACGCAGTGTGGCGACGCCGCTACCACGTCGCCCTGTTCGCCGCGGCCCTGGCGTGGGGCGCCGCGCCGGTCCTCTTCCTGCCTGCGGAGGACCTCGCCTATGCCGCGCTGATGATGCTGGTGCTCATCGGCATGGCCGTGGGCGGCGTCTCGACGATCGCCACCGACCGGGTCTCGCTGTACCTGTGGCTGTTGCCGGTGCTGGCGCCGCTGCCTCTCGCCCTGCTCTGGCACTACAGCCCGTTCTACCTGGTGCTCGCGACGCTCGCGGTGGTGTTCGCCGCCGTCAACCTGCGCGCCGCACTGGCGCAGAACACCTTGCTGCGGTCGGCCCTGCGCGCCCAGCTGGAGAACGCGGCGCTGGTCGAGCGGCTGCACCGGCAAATGGAGCTCACCGCCCAGGCGAGCCGTGACAAGAGCCGGTTCCTCGCCTCGGCCAGCCACGACCTGCGCCAGCCGCTGCACGCGCTCAGCTTCTTCGGCGCCACGCTCGAACGACGAATGGCCGACTCGGTCGACGCGCCCATCATCCACAACATGATGCGGTCGATCGAGGCGCTCGACAAATCGTTCGGCGCCATCCTCGACATTTCCAAGCTCGATGCCGGCGCCGTCGAGCCGCACCTGCAGTCGTTCCCGATCCGGGAGGTGTTCCGCCGCCTGCAGATGAGCTTCTCGGGGCAGGCCGAGGAGGCCGGCCTGCAGCTGCGCTTTCATGCGGGCAGCAAGGTCGTGACGAGCGACCCGCAGCTGCTCGAGCGCATCCTCGGCAACCTGGTGCAGAACGCGCTGCGCTACAGCCGGCCCGGCGGCGGCGTGCTCGTGGCGGCGCGTCATCGGGCCAGCGGGGTCAGCATCGAGGTATGGGACAGCGGCATCGGCATCCCCGAATCCGAGCTGCCGAAGATCTTCGCCGAGTTCTATCAGGTGGCCAATCCCTCGCGCGACCGAGGCAAGGGCCTCGGCATGGGGCTGGCGATCGTGAAGCGCCTGACCGAGCTGCTCGGCCACGAGCTCACGGTGCGCTCGAAGCCGGGCACGGGGAGTGTCTTTCGGGTCTGGGTCGAGCGCTCGCTGCCGCAGGAGGTGGCCGAGTTCGCGATCGGCGCCGAGACGCTGCCGGGCGCGCTCGAGGAAAGCCGCGTCGCCCTGCTCATCGACGACGAGGAGGCGATCCGCACCAGCGTCGCCGAGCTGCTGACCGAGTGGCGCTACGAGGTCATTGCCGTGTCCACCACGGCCGAGGCGGTCGACGCGGCACGGCAGCGCCAGGGCGTCATCGACGTGATCATCAGCGACCTTCGCCTGCGTCACGGCGAAGACGGGCTGCGCGCGGTCGAGCAGGTGCGTGCCGCCTGTGCCTTCGACGTGCCGACCGTCATCGTCACCGGCGACACCGCCGCCGATCAGGTGCTGCGCGTGCACGAGAGCGGCCACATCGTCCTCTACAAGCCGGTCCAGCCGCGCGAGCTGCTCAACGTGCTGAAGCGGCTCGCCTGAGGAGCGGCGGCCCGGCCCGGAATGTGACTTTTGGCAGGTGTGAGGGCCCGGGGCGCTGCCTACATTGCAGGCCAGCCAAGATGCGCACGGTGCCCTCACCGCGCGCAGCGAACAGGGAGCCATGGTCCACATCGACGTCGAAGCGCTGCTCGCTCCCGTGACCGAGGCGTCGCCATGCGGCGACGACCTGGAGTACGACGCAGCGTTCCAGGCGCTCGAAGTCGCGGCCCGTGGCAAGCCGGAGCAGCAGTACGGCGACACCCTGATCCCGGCCCAGGACCCCGACTGGCGCGCGATGCAGGCGCAGGCCCTGGCCCTCGCCGAGCGCACCCGCGACCTGCGCGTGGCCGTGATGTTGCTGCGCGGCTCCACCCGGATGGACGGCGTGGCCGGCTTCGTGCCCGCGGTCCGCGTGCTGCACGGCCTGCTCGAGCGCTACTGGGACGGCGTCTATCCCTTGCTCGATGCGGCCGACAACAACGACCCGACCATGCGCCTGAACGCGCTGGCGCCGCTGGCCGACGTGGCCGGGGTGCTGGCCGACCTGCGCGCCGCCGCGATCGGCCCTCCCCGCAACGGGCTGACGGCGCGCAGCATCGAGCTGGCGCTCGGCAGAGGCGAAGCGCGTGCGGGCGAGGCCGTGATGAACGAAGCCAGCGCCGTGCAGGCCCTGGCCGATGCCGAGGCCGGCTCGGCCGGCCTGCTCGCCTCGCTCGTCAGCGCGCACGAGGCCGTCGTTGGCATCCAGGCCATCCTCGATGCCCGCGCCGGCGCGGCCAACGGCCCGGATCTGCGGCCGCGGCGCGTGCTGACGCAAGGGCTCGCGCAGGCAGCGGCCGCGGCCCAGGGCGGCGCGCCGGACAACCTCCCCGAGGCCGCTTCGCCGGCGGCCGCCCCGACCCCCGCAGACCGTTCGGCACCCGGCACCATCGCCAGCCGCGACGACGCCGTCAAGGCGCTCGACCGTGTCTGCGAGTGGCTCGAGCGCAGCGAGCCCAGCAACCCGGCGCCGCTGCTCATCCGGCGGGCCCAGCGGCTGATGAGCAAGAACTTCATCGACATCATCCGCGACCTCGCGCCCGACGGTCTCAAAGAGGTCGAGCGCATCGCAGGCGTCGAGGCTTCGTGATCCCCTTCCCATAGAACGAGGAGCAAGCACATGGCCACCAGCAGCCAGAAATTCATCGCCCGCAACCGGGCGCCGCGGGTCCAGATCGAGTACGACGTCGAGCTCTACGGTGCCGAGAAGAAGGTTCAGCTGCCGTTCGTCATGGGCGTGCTGTCCGACCTGTCGGGCAAGCCCTCGGAGCCGCTGCCCCCGGTGGCCGACCGCAAGTTCCTCGAGGTCGACGTCGACAACTTCGACTCGCGCATGAAGTCGATGAAGCCGCGCGTCGCCTTCCAGGTGCCCAACACGCTCACTGGCGAAGGCAACGTCGCCGTCGACATCACTTTCGAGAGCATGGACGACTTCTCCCCGGCAGCCATCGCCGGCAAGGTCGACGCGCTGAAGAAGCTGCTCGAAGCGCGCCAGCAGCTCTCCAACCTCATCACCTTCATGGACGGCAAGACCGGCGCCGAGGAGCTGATGGCGAAGGTGCTCGCCGATCCGGCGCTGCTCGGCAGCCTGGCCGCCGCCAAGAAGCCTGCCGACGCCGCCTGACCAACGCACTCGAGGAGACCAAGACCATGGCAGAAGCCGCATCGCAAGCATCGCCCCTGCAAGGCGTCGAGTACCAGGGTGGCGACTTCGCGTCGCTCCTGAACAAGGAATTCAAGCCGAAGACCGACGAGGCCAAGTCGGCGGTCGAGGCGGCTGTCCTGACACTGGCGCAGCAGGCGCTCGCGCAGACGAAGGTGATCGGCACCGACGTGATCGTCTCGATCGAGGCGATGGTCGCCGAGCTCGACAGGAAGCTCACCGAGCAGATCAATCTGATCCTGCACCACAACGACTTCCAGAAGCTCGAGAGCGCCTGGCGCGGCCTGCACTACCTCGTCAACAACACCGAGTCGGACGAGATGCTGAAGATCCGCGTCATGAACGTCTCGAAGACCGACCTGCACAAGACGCTGAAGCGCTACAAGGGAACGGCCTGGGACCAGAGCCCGGTCTTCAAGCGCGTCTACGAGGAGGAGTTCGGCCAGTTCGGCGGCGAGCCGTTCGGCTGCTTGGTGGGCGACTACTACTTCGACCAGAGCCCGCCGGACGTCGAGCTGCTGGGCGAGATGTCGAAGATCGCCGCTGCCGCGCACGCTCCCTTCATCACCGGCGGCAGCCCGACGCTGATGCAGATGGGCTCGTGGCAGGAGCTGGCCAACCCCCGGGACCTGACCAAGATCTTCCTGACGCCGGAGTACGCTGCCTGGCGTTCGCTGCGCGAGTCGGAAGACGCCCGCTACGTCGGCCTCGCGATGCCGCGCTTCCTCGCGCGCACGCCGTACGGCGCCAAGACCAACCCGGTCGAGGCCTTCAATTTCGAGGAAGACACCGGCAGCGCCGACCACAGCCGCTACGCCTGGGCCAACGCCGCCTTCGCGATGGCCGTCAACATCAACCGCTCGTTCAAGAGCTACGGCTGGTGCACGCGCATCCGCGGCATCGAGTCGGGGGGCTCCGTCGAGGGCCTGCCCACGCACACCTTCCCGACCGATGACGGCGGCGTCGACATGAAGTGCCCGACCGAGATCGCCATCAGCGACCGGCGCGAGGCCGAACTGGCCAAGAACGGCTTCATGCCGCTGGTGCATCGGAAGAACTCCGACTTCGCCGCGTTCATCGGCGCGCAGTCGCTGCAGAAGCCCTCGGAATACGACGACCCCGATGCGACGGCCAACGCCAACCTCGCTGCGCGCCTGCCGTACCTCTTCGCCTGCTGCCGCTTCGCCCATTACCTGAAGTGCATCGTGCGCGACAAGGTGGGCTCCTTCAAGGAGCGCGCCGACATGGAAAAGTGGCTGAACAAGTGGATCATGAACTACGTCGACGGCGATCCGGCCAACTCGTCGGAGTTCACGAAGTCGCAGAAGCCGCTCGCCGCTGCAGAGGTCACCGTGGAAGAGGTCGCCGGCAACCCCGGCTACTACACCAGCAAGTTCTTCCTCCGGCCGCACTACCAGCTCGAGGGCCTGAGCGTTTCCCTGCGCCTCGTTTCCAAGCTGCCCTCGCAAAAAGCCGCTTGATCCTGCCGGCGCAGCCGGCTCCGACCCATTGACTACCAGGAGTACCCACCATGAGCATCGACTGCAATCTGAAGCTGGACGGCGTAAAGGGCGAATCCGTGAACGCCAATCACAAGGACGAGATCGAGGTCATGGGCTGGAGCTGGGATGTCAGCCAGCCCTCCTCGGGCAGCGGTGGCGGCACCGGCAAGGGCAAGGCCGTGCCCGGCTCGTTCGTCTTCACGCACAACTACGACAAGGCGTCGCCGACGCTGGCTCAGAAGTGCGCCAAGGGCGAGCACTTCAAGGATGCGGTGATCACCGTCCGCAAGGCGGGCGGTGCCCAGGAGGACTTCCTGAAGGTGACGATGAAGGTCGTCTACATCACGTCGGTGGCCCCGGGTGCGACCTCGGGCGGCGACATCGTTGAGACGGTTCACATGGACTTCGATGACATCGAGTTCGCCTACAAGCCGCAGGATGAAAAGGGCGGCCTGGGCGGGGAGGTCAAGTTCGGCTGGAATCCCAAGAAGACCGAGGTCCGCTGAAACGCCGGGACGGCTGCAGTAGACGGCCTGTCTCGCTCTCGCGAAGGAACGCTCATGGCATTCACCGTAGATTTCACCGATCCCGCCACGGGGCACCCTCGCTACAACATCGACCAGACCCTGCGCAAGGGCAGCCGCGGAACCGATGCCCGGCTGCTGCAGGTACTGCTGAACCTGTTGTACTTCGACCTGGCGGCTCCCGCCTCGCGCTTCGGCTTCATCCCTCCCACCGAGCGCCTGGACGAGGACGGCGTCCTCGGCAGCCAGTCGGTGCTGCTCGCGAACCACTTCGCCAGCACCGCGACCTCGAGCGCCGGCATGGTCGATCTGCGCCAGCACCCCGAAGCCGGCGGCATCGATCCGATGAGAAAGCCGGGCGAACTGTCCACCCGGCTCAAGGTTCGCTACTACATCGATGCCCTGAACCTCGCCTGCAGCTCGTTCTCGGCTCAAACCAGCCACCCTCGCTACGCCCTGCTTCGATCCGATCCGACCGTTCCCGTCGAGCTCCGCAACGCCTTGAAAACGATCAAGGCGAAAGCCGACAAGTACAAGTTCGGCGGCTGACGTGGCGCCGCCGCTCCACTCGGGGAACGTCACCTCGGCCGATGCCTATCTTGCGGTTGTCGGCAAGAAGCAGGGAGCGGTGAAGGGCGAAGCCGTGGCGCCCGGCCACGTCGACGAGATCACCGTCATCGCTTGGCACTGGGGCGTCGCTTCGCCCACTTCGGTGGGAAGCGGCCAGGCCACCGGGCGGCGCGTCTACGAGACGCTCCGGATCGACAAGTACGTCGACGCGAGCAGCACCAAGCTCATGAACGCTCTCGCCGTGAACGAGGAGATCAAGAGCGCTACGCTCAGCCTGCGCAAAGCCGGCAGCGACGAGGATTTCTTCATCGTCGAGTTGAAGCAGGCGCGGATCGTGGGCTGCAAGGTCGATGCCGAGGCCGACGGCACGCTCAGCGAAACGGTGTCGATCTCCTATCAGGAGATCGAGATCACTTACCACCCGCAACAGGAGAGCGGACAGCGTGGCGGGTCGAGCTCGTTCAGCGACACGTTGAACGTCGGTGCGTGACCGGGGCCGCCCAGCGCGATGGCCAAGCGCCTGGTACTGCTCGACTTTCGCCTTGTCGGCACGATCTCAAGCGATGTCGGTAAGGTCATCCAGGTGAGCGCACGCACGCCCGTCAAGGAGGTGTTCGAGAAGGCCGCGGCGCACGCACGGTCCGTCGGCGGCGTCGACGACCTGCTGATCTGCTGCCACGGCTTCGAGGCCAACGGCCCGGTTGCCGGTGCCGACGTCTCGATCCAGACGCACGGGGGTCTCGGGCTGGAGATCGGCACCGAGAACCTGGACTTCAAGACCGTCGGAGTCACGACCGTGCTGAAGGGGCCGCCGCCCCTGGCCAAGCGCATCGTGGTCTTTTCATGCGGGGCTGCGCAGACGCATCCGCAACTGAAGAACCGCCACGGCGACGGGATGCGCCTCATGGGCGAGATGGCCCTGAACACCGGCGCCCGCGTCGTCGCCTCGAACGAGACCCAGATCTACACCCACTTCGAGACCCTGAAGCATTTCTTCTTCGGCGCCGGCACAGCCAACGACGACCGCATCGATTTCGGCGACTGGGAAGGCGACGTGTTCGAGTTCTCTCCCGACGACGGCATCGGGCGCAAGCTCAAGCCGGCGCAGCATCCGCACTTCGACTTCTGAAGGAACGCCATGCCATCCGAGGCCGAACAGATGATCGCTGCCGGCGAGCCCGCGCAGGCGCTTCAGCTGCTGCAGACGCAGGTGAAGAAGCAGCCGGCCGACGTCAAGCTGCGCATCTTCCTGTTCCAGCTCCTCTGTGTGCTCGGCCAGTGGCCGCGCGCCGCGACGCAGCTCGAGGTATGCGGCGAGCTCGACGCTCTGACGCTGGCGATGGTCAACACCTACCGCGAGGCGCTGAAGTGCGAGCTGGTGCGCGAGAAGGTGTTCGCCGGCACGACGACGCCGCTCGTGCTCGGCCGGCCGCAGGAATGGGTGGCTCGACTCGTCGAGGCGATGCAGGCCGGCGCGCGTGGCGAATCCGCCCTGGCCGCGCAACTGCGCGCCCAGGCGTTCGAGATGGCACCGGCCGCCGCAGGTTCGCTCAACGACGAGGCCTTCGAATGGGTCGCCGACGCCGACTCGCGCCTGGGCCCGGTGCTCGAGGTCATCGTCAACGGCCGCTATGCCTGGGTACCGTTCGCCAGCCTGAGCAAGCTCACGATCGAGGCACCGGAGGACCTGCGCGACTTCGTCTGGGCGCCGGCGCACCTCGAGTTTCCGAACGGGGGCGACTCGGTCGCCCTGGTGCCCGCGCGCTACCCGCTCGGCGCCGGTGCCGGCGGCGCCGAACAGCTCGCGCGGAGCACCGACTGGGAAGCGCTCGCCGATGGCCAGTACGCCGGCCGGGGCCAACGCGTGCTGGTCAGCTCGGCCGCCGAGACCGGGCTCCTCGCCGTGCGCGAGCTGGTGATGCATGGCGGCGACGTCGACGTCGCCGATGCGGCGGCCGGCGGCACGGCCTGACGGTCCCGCGCAGCATGGACGCGCGCGATCGACTCCAACCGGCGCTGCTCGACCGACTGACCGACGACCACCGCCTCGACGCCGCCGAGGTCGACGAGCGCCGCGTCATGACCAAGCAGCAGATCCGCAGCGCCGTGCTGCGCGACCTGTCGTGGCTGCTGAACTCGGTGCAGCCCTGGGGCAGGCTGGCGGAGCGCTACCCGCAGATCAAGCACTCGGTGCTGAACTACGGCCTGCCGCCGATGTCGGGCCAGCTCGCTTCGCGCATCGACGTGACCTTGCTCGAGCGCAGCATCCGCGACGCCATCGTGCAGTTCGAGCCGCGCATCCTTGCCGACTCGCTGGAGGTGCGGGCGATCGAGTTCGAGAGCGTGATGGCCACGCACAACATCATCGAGTTCGAGATCCGCGGCTTCCTGTGGGCGCAGCCGGTGCCGCTCGAGCTGCTGCTTCGCACGCAGCTCGATCTCGAGGCCGGGCAGGTCGAGGTGAAGGACGCGACCGGCGTGTCCGTCAAGTTCTGAGCCGCCATGGACCCGCGCCTCCTCCGCCTCTACTCCGACGAACTTTCGCACCTGCGCGAGATGGGCGCCGAGTTCGCACGCGAGTTTCCGCGTGTCGCCGCGCGCCTGTCGATGGATGGCGTCGAGGTCACCGACCCGTACGTCGAGCGCCTGCTCGAGGGCTTCGCCTTTCTCACGGCGCGCGTCCAGCTCAAGCTCGAGTCGGAGTTCCCGCGTCTCGTGCAGCACCTGCTCGAGGTCGTCTACCCGAACTTCCTGGCTCCGGTGCCGGCCATGATGATCGTGCAGCTGCAGCCCGATCCGGCCGACCCCAACCTCGCCGCCGGCGCCTGGGTGCGCCGCCAGAGTGCGCTGCGCAGCACGCTGGCGCGGGGCCAGAACACGCTGTGCGAGTTCCGCACCGCGCACGACGTCCGGCTGTGGCCCATCGAGGTCGCGGGCGCCCAGTTCTTCAGCTACGCGCCCGACTTGCCGCTGGCGCAGCTTCCCACCGGCGGCCGCGTTCGCGGTGGCTTGCGCATCCGCCTGCGCGCGCTGGGAGGCGCGACCTTCGACCAGTTGCCGATCGAGGACCTGCCGTTCGCCATCAGCGCGCCCGACGACATTGCCTTTCGCCTGCACGAACTGGCGTTCGGCAGCTGCATCGGCACCTGGCTGCGCGTCGACGACGCCGCGCCGCAGGCCGGCTGGCGCGGCGCGGCGAGCCTGGAGCCGGTCGGCTATGGCGAAGACGAAGCGCTGCTGCCGGCGACGCTGCGCGGCTTCAGCGGCTACCGCCTGCTGCAGGAGTACGCCGCCTTGCCGCAGCGCTTCCTCTCCTTCCGCATCGGCGACCTGGCCAGCCGGCTGGCGCGGGCGGCGAGCAGCGAGGTCGAGATCGTGCTGCTCTTCGGGCGCACCGACGCGACGCTCGAGTCGGTGGTCGACGCGACCTCGGTGGCCCTGTTCTGCACGCCGGCCATCAATCTCTTCAGCAAGCGCCTCGACCGCATCGCGCTCACCGGCTCGGCCTGGGAGCACCACGTCGTCCCCGACCGGACCAAGCCGATGGATTTCGAGGTGCACGCCATCGCGTCGGTCGTCGGCTACGGCACCGGCAACGTCGCCGAGCAGCGTTTCCTGCCTCTCTACAGCAGCGTGCGCACCGAGTCGTCGGCGCACCCCGCCTACTACACGTTGCGCCGCGAGCCGCGCGTGCTCTCTGCGCGGCAGAAGGACCAGGGGCCGCGCTCGTCGTATGTCGGCCAGGAGGCGTTCCTGTCGCTCGTCGACGCACGCCAGGCGCCCTATCGCGAGGACTTGCGCCAGCTCTCGGTGACCGCCTTCGTCACAAACCGCGACCTGCCGACCTTCCTGCCCACGGGCGGCTCCGGCGGCGCCGACCGCTGGCAGCTCGAGGCGCCCGGCACCCTGGCCCAGGTGCGCTGCCTGCGCGGGCCGACGCGGCCGCACATCCGCCAGCCGCGCGGTGACATCGGCTGGTCGCTCGTCAGCCACCTGTCGCTCAACTACCTGTCGTTCGCCGGCGAGGACCCGGCCCGTGCCGCAGCCGCGCTGCGCGGCATCCTGTCGCTGTACGGGCCGACCCAGGACGCGGCCTGGGACCGCCAGGTCGAAGGCGTGCAGAGCCTGAGCGCGCGCCAGGTCGTGCGCCGCCTGCCTTTCCCCGGCCCGCTCACCTTCGGCACCGGCATCGAGATCACCGCGCAGGTCGACGACCTCGCCTTCCAGGGCGCCAGCCCGTTCCTGCTCGGCTGCGTGCTCGAGCGCTTCTTCGCTCGGCATGCAGCCATCAACAGCTTCACCGAGACGGCGCTGCGCACGAGCACGCGCGGCGAGGTGATGCGCTGGCCGGTGCGCGCCGGAGACCAGGCGCTGCTGTGACCGCCGCCTCGGCCTTGACTGCCGACCGCGACCTCGCCGCCCTGTTCGAGCGGCTGGGCGCGGCGCCGCACGCGCACGACTTCTTCGCCACGCTGCGCCGCATCGACGCGCTCACGCCACAGGCGCCCCGCATGGGCCGGGCGCTCCGGCCGGCGCTGGAGCCGGTGCGCCTGGGCCAGGACGCCGAGCTGGATTTCGCACCGGCCTCGATCATGTCGTTCGGGGCGCAACGGCATGCGCCGCCGCGCCTCGGAGTCCGCTTCCTCGGCCTGTTCGGACCGCAGGGGCCGCTGCCGCTGCACCTCACCGAGTACACGCGAGAGCGCGAGCGCCACCACGCCGACTCGAGCCTGGCGCGCTTCGCCGACATCTTCCACCACCGCCTGCTGACCCTTTTCTACCGGGCCTGGGCCGAAGCGCAGCCGGCGGTGCACGCGGACCGGCCCGACGACGACCAGTTCGCCAAGTGGGTGGGCGCGCTAATCGGCATCGCGCCGGCGCCGATGCGCGAACGCGACACCGTGCCCGACGCTGCCAAGCGCTTCCACGCCGGCACCCTGTCGCGCGGCGTCAAGAACGGCGAAGGGCTCGAGAGCGTGTTGCGCGCCTTCCTCGAAGTCCCCGTCCGCGTCGAGTCGTTCGTCGGCCACTGGATGCAGCTGCGGCTGTCAGACCGAACCCGCCTCGGCGCCGGACGCGCCGCCGTGCCGAGCGCGCAGCTCGGCCGCAGCGCCGTTGCCGGCTCGAAGGTGTGGGACCGACAGTACAAGTTCCGCATCCACGTTGGCCCGCTCGACCGGGCCCAGTTCGAGGCCTTCCTGCCGGGCGGCAACGCGCTGGCTGCAGTGCGCGACACCGTGCGCCAGTTCGCGGGCTACGGCCGGCGCTGGGACCTGCGCGTGAGCCTGCGCGCCGGCGACGTGCCGCGCGCGCAGCTCCAGCCGCGCCTCGCTCCACCCGGCGCCGTCGGGACCCGCCTCGGCCTCAGCACCTGGCTCGGCGGCGCCCGCCGCGGCGGCCTGACGATCGATCGCAGCGACCTCCTGCTCCGGCCCGAGACCCTCGCCGCCACCTCTCATTGAAGAAGGATCCGCCATGACCGAGATCAGCCGCGCCGCCCTCTTCGGCAAGCTCAACCCGCTGGCCTACAAGGCCATCGAAGGCGCGACGGTGTTCTGCAAGCTGCGCGGCAACCCCTATGTCGAGCTTCAGCACTGGTTCGCGCAGCTCTTGCAGAACCAGGACAGCGACCTGCACCGCATCGTCAAGCACGCGGGCATGGACGCATCGATCCTCGCCGCCGACCTGCAGCAGTCGCTCGACCGCCTGCCGCGCGGCGCCTCCTCCGTCACCGATCTCTCGAGCTACGTCGAGAACGCTGTCGAGCGCGGCTGGGTCTTCGGCTCCCTGATGTTCGGCGACGACCGGGTGCGCACCGGCTACCTCGTCATCGGCCTGATGAAAACGAACTCGCTGCGCCACGCGTTGCTCTCGATCTCGAAGCAGTTCGAGCGGATCCGCCTCGACGAGCTGACCGAGAACTTCGCCGCGCTGATGGCCGGCTCGCCGGAAGATCACCAGCCGGCGAGCGCGAGCGGCGCAGCGCCCGGAGAAGCCAGCGACGCCATCGCGCCGGCGGCCATGGGCAAGCAGGAAGCGCTCAAGCGCTTTGCCATCGACCTCACCGAGCGGGCCAGGAAGGGCGAGCTCGACCCGGTGGCCGGGCGCGACGAGGAAATCCGCCAGATCGTCGACATCCTGATGCGCCGGCGCCAGAACAACCCGATCCTCACCGGCGAGGCCGGCGTCGGCAAGACGGCCGTGGTCGAGGGTTTCGCCTTGCGCCTGGCGCGCGGCGACGTGCCGCCGCAGCTGAAGGAGGTGTCGCTGCACGTGCTCGACATCGGCCTGCTCCAGGCCGGCGCCAGCATGAAGGGCGAGTTCGAGAACCGGCTGCGCCAGGTCATCGACGAAGTGCAGTCCTCGGCGAAGCCGATCATCCTGTTCATCGACGAGGCGCATACCCTCATCGGTGCCGGCGGCGCCGCCGGCACCGGCGATGCGGCCAACCTGCTCAAGCCGGCGCTGGCGCGCGGCAAGCTGCGCACCATCGCCGCGACCACCTGGGCCGAGTACAAGAAGTACTTCGAGAAGGATCCGGCACTCACGCGGCGCTTCCAGGTGATCCAGGTGGCCGAGCCGAGCGAGGAGAAGGCCGTGCTGATGCTGCGCGGCGTCGCCTCGGTGCTCGAAAAGCACCACCGCGTGCAGCTGCTGGACGAGGCGATCGAGGCGGCCGTGAAGCTCTCGCATCGCTACATTCCGGCGCGGCAACTGCCCGACAAGGCGGTCAGCGTCCTCGACACCGCGTGTGCCCGCGTCGCCGTGAGCCAGCACGCGACGCCGCCGGAACTCGAGGACGTGCAGCACCGCATCGAGGCGCTGGCGACCGAGCGCGAGATCATCGAGCGGGAGGCCAACGTGGGCATCGATGTCGGCGGCCGGCTGGAGCGCGTGGTCGGCGAGCTGGCGCAGGCCCGGCAGCGCGAGCTCGAGCTGCAGGCGCGCTATGACGAGGAGAAGAAGCTCGTCGACCGACTGCTCGAGATCCGCGCCCTGCTGCGGCGCGGCTTCAAAGCGGTCGAGGCGCAGGCAAGCGAGGCACCGGCGCGGGCTACGCCGCCTGCGGTGGCGGCGGATGCGCCGGCCGCCGCGCCGACGGCCTCGCTCAGCGAAGCCGAGAAGCCGGTCGGCGCCGAAGAACGCGCGGCCCTGCTCGACGAGCTGCACACGAAGCAGAGCGCCCTCACCGGCCTGCAGGGCGACACGCCGCTGGTGCTGCCGACCGTCGACGAATTCGCCGTCGGCAGCGTGGTCCAGGACTGGACCGGCATCCCGGTCGGCCGCATGGTCAAGAACGAGATCGAGACGGTGCTGCGGCTGGCCGACACGCTGAACCAGCGGGTCATCGGCCAGAAGCACGCCCTCGAAATGATCGCCAGCCGCATTCAGACCTCGCGCGCCAAGCTCGACAGCCCGGACAAGCCCATCGGCGTGTTCATGCTCTGCGGCACGTCCGGCGTCGGCAAGACGGAGACGGCGCTCGCCCTGGCCGAGTCGCTGTACGGCGGCGAGCAGAACATCATCACCATCAACATGAGCGAGTTCCAGGAGGCGCACACCGTGTCCACCCTGAAGGGCTCGCCGCCCGGCTACGTCGGCTACGGCGAAGGCGGCGTGCTGACCGAGGCGGTGCGCCGCCGCCCCTACAGCGTCGTGCTGCTCGACGAGGTCGAGAAGGCCCACCCCGACGTGCACGAGCTCTTCTTCCAGGTCTTCGACAAGGGCCGCATGGAAGACGGCGAGGGCCGCCTCATCGACTTCCGCAACACCGTGATCCTGCTGACCAGCAATGCCGGCAGCGAGCTGATCATGAACCTCTGCAAGGACCCGGACCTGATGCCGGAGCCCGAGGGCGTGGCCAAGGCGCTGCGCGAGCCGCTGCTGAAGATCTTCCCGGCGGCCCTGCTCGGCCGGCTGGTCGTCATTCCCTACTACCCGCTCAGCGAGGAGATGCTGCGCTCCATCATCCGCCTGCAGCTCGGCCGCATCCGCAAGCGCGTGCAGGCCAACCACGGCGTCCCCTTCACCTACGGCGACGACGTCGTGCAGCTCGTTCTCGGCCGCTGCAACGAGGTCGAGAGCGGCGGCCGAGTCATCGACGCCATCCTCACCAACACCGTGCTGCCGAAGATCAGCCGCGAGTACCTGACGCGGCTGTCCGAAGGCAAGACGATCCGCCGCGTCGGCCTGGGCGTCGAGGGTGGTGACTTCTCTTACGCCTTCGACTGAGGGCAGCCCTCCCGCGCCGTGACTTTGGTCGCTTGCCCCGCCTGCCGGCGCTGACTAAGGTCGGCCACGCTTGCCCGTCGGACGCCTTCCATGCCCCAGCCATTTCGCATCAAGACGGACGCCTTCGCCGCCGCCGACTTGCTGCTGGAGTCGTTCAGCTGCACCGAGGGTTTCAGCACGCTCGCCGACATGACGGCGTCGCTGCTCAGCCCGCGCAGCGACCTCGATGCCGACGCCATCCTCGGCCAGCCGGTGACCTTCGTCCTCGAGCAGCGCAACGACACGCAACGCCATTTCCACGGCTTCGTCAGCCGCTTCTCGGCCGGCGGCTCGAGCGGGCGCTTCTTCCGCTACCAGGCCGTCGTGCGACCGTGGCTCTGGTTCCTGACCCGCACCACCGACTGTCGCATCTTCCAGCACCAGAGCGTCCCCGAGATCGTCAAGACGGTGTTCGCCGACCACGCCATCGCGGTCCACGACTTCAAGCTCTTCCGCGAGTACCGCGAGCGCGAGTACTGCGTGCAGTACCGGGAGAGCGACTTCAATTTCGTGAGCCGGCTGCTCGAGCACGAGGGCATCTACTACCGCTTCGAGCACATCGACGGCAAGCACACGCTGCTGCTGCTCGATTCGAGCAGCGCGCACGATCCCCAGCCCGACGGGGCGGCGACGCTGCCGTTCCTCGGCAACACCGGCCAGGAGCCGCCGGACCTCGACTTCGTGCGCCGCTGGACGATGTCGCGCTCGGTGCAGCCCGGCAAGTTCGCCATCGACGACTACGACTTCGAGAATCCGAGCAGCAAGCTCATCACCACCGGCGAGCAGCCACGCGCGCACGAGCAGTCGAAGGAAGAGATCTACGACTATCCCGGCAGCTACACCAAGCCCGCCGACGGCACCCAGACGCTCGAGAACCGGCGCGACGAGGTGGAATCGCGCTTCGAGGTCTTCAGCGGCTCGACGAACGCACTGGCGCTGCGGGTCGGCTTCACCTTCAAGCTGACACGCCATCCCCGCGACGACCAGAACACCGAGTACCTCGTGACCTCGGTCAACATCCAGGCCAACAACGGCAGCTTCGAGGCCGGCCAGGGCGAAGGCGCGGGCTTCCACTGCGAATTCACGGCCATGCCGTCGCGCCAGCAGTACCGGCCGCCGCGCACGACGAGGCGGCCCTACGTGCAGGGCGCGCAGACGGCCGTGGTGGTCGGCAAGGCCGGCGAGGAGATCCACACCGACAAGTTCGGGCGGGTGCGCGTGCAGTTCCGCTGGGACCGGCTCGGCAAGAAGGACGAGAAGAGCTCGTGCCTCGTGCGCGTGGCGCAGGCCTGGGCCGGGAAGAACTTCGGAGCCATCTTCATCCCCCGCGTCGGCCAGGAAGTCATCATCGAGTTCCTCGAGGGCGATCCCGACCAGCCGATCATTCTCGGCAGCGTCTACAACGGCGAGGTCCTGCCGCCCTTCAAGCTGCCCGACAACGCGACGCAGAGCGGCTGGATGAGCCGCTCGACGAAGGACGGCGCGATCGCCACCGCGAACATGATCCGCTTCGAGGACAAGAAGGGCTCGGAATCGCTGAGCCTGCATGCCGAGAAGAACATGTCGACCTCTGTCGAGAACGACCAGGCCAACAGCGTCGGCCACGACCTCACCGAGCAGGTCACGCACGACCGCAAGTCGACGGTGGGCAACAAGGACACGCTGATCGTCGACAAGGGCGGCCGGAGCGTCACCATCAAGACCGCCGGCGAGAGCGTCAATATCATCAGCGGCGGTCGGCTCTACATGGTGGGGGGCGGCCTCGACCAGAACATCATCAAGACCGGCCGCGTGACCGCCGTCACCGGCCCGGAGAACCTGTCCGTCACGGGGCCAGTGACGCGGATCGTCAAGGGCGCGACCACCGAGATCTACGACGGCGGCCTGAAGGTCGGCGTGGTCGGCGACGCCACCGAGACGGTGTCGGGCAAGGTCGACTTCAAGGCCGGCGGCAAGTACTTCGGCACGGCGGCGTCGTTCGGCTACGACTCGCCGGGCAACATCGAGTTCAAGGCGGCGCAGTTCAACCGCCTCGTCAACCAGGCCAACGACACCTTCCTCGGCCCCAACACGGGCACCTATATCGGCGCGGCCAGCAGCACGATGATCGGCGGCGAGCGCAACACCTTCATCGGCATGAAGAACGAGCTCGAGCTCGCCCTCGCGCTCACCACCTCGATCGGCGCCTCGATCAACACCGCCATCTCGGCCAGCATCAACATGACTGTCTCGGCGTCGGTCAACATGGCGGCGGGTCCGAGCCTCAACCTCGGCCTGCTCGACCTCAAGCAGCAGACGCTCGACATCGCGCAGAGCGCGATGAAGATCATCAGCGGCGGCGGGGGCGGCGGTGGCGGGGGCGGCGGCGCGTCGGCCGGCGGTGCCTTCGCGCTCGGTTTCGGCGCGGTGATGAGCGTCAGCGCCGCGGCGGCCAATGCCGCAGCGGCCTACGACGATGCGGTCGCCTTCCTCAAGCAGGCGAGCGAGGCCACCGGGCAGAGCGAAGGCCAGACGCTGCTCGGCGCGTTCCTGGCCATGCCCGCCAGCATCGTCGGCGCCGGACCGGCGGCTTTCGAGGCCAGCCACCCGGAGCAGTCGGCGGCCGCGGTGGCGCAGCGCCAGGCCGCCCTGGCGGCCGCGACCCGGGCCGAAACGGAGGCCTCGATGGCACAGGCGCAGTCGGCCTCGACCGCCGCGGCTACCGCCGCCGCGTCGCCGGCCGCGCCACCGACCACGGCATAGAGGGCGAGCCGGCATGCAGATCCACAAGCCTGCCTGCGTCGGCCTGGGCTGCCGGCCGATCCAGTTTCGCGGCAAGCTCGGCCTCAGCATCTCGGCCATGCTCTACCTGCCGTTCCGCCGGGAGCCGCCCTTCGCGCTCTGGACCGAGCCCTCGATGTGGAGCTTTCTCGGCAAGCAGATGGCCGAGCCCCTCATCGACGAGGGCGTGCTGAAGACGATGCCCGAGTACCTGGTTCACGCCGTCGCCTTCCCGCCCCAGAAGAACGCCGCCGCCTGCGCCGTGCGCGCGCGCGTCGGCGGGCGCGAGAAGACGCTGGTCGTGCATGGCGACCGCGTCTGGAACGGCAGCGTCGCCGGTGCCGCGGCACCCTTCGATCTCATGCCGCTCGACTGGAGTCGGGCCTACGGCGGCCCCGACTTCGCCGCCAACCCGGTGGGCAAGGGGCGCGGGCCGGACGGCCCCCAGCCACGGGCCCTGCCGAACACCGAATACGCCGTCTCGCCGCTGACCCGCCCCGACGAGGAGATCGTGCCGGCGGGCTTCGGCCGTCTCGATCCGATGTGGCTGACGCGCGCCCGGCACCGCGGCACCTACGACGAGAACTGGCTGCCGCAGCATGCGCCGGGCTTTCCGCCCGACCTGCACTGGCGTCACTTCAACATGGCGCCGCCCGATCAGTGGTTCAACAAGCCGCTGGTCGGCGACGAGCCCTTCGAGTTCGAGCACCTGCACGAGACCAAGAAGATCGTCGGCGGGCGCCTGCCCGGCCTGCGCTGCCGCGCCTTCGTGCGCTACCGCGGCGGCGCCCATGCCGGCAAGCTCCGCGACGTGCCGCTGCAGCTTTCGACGCTGTGGTTCTTTCCGCATGCAGAGCGGGCCGTGCTCATCTTCCAGGGGCTCGCCGACATCGCCGAGGACGACGCCGCCGACGTGGCGGTGCTGATGGGCGCCGTCGAGCGGGTCGGCGAGGCAAGGAGCGATGCGCACTACCTCGAGGTGCTGGGCAAGCGCGAGCACCCGCAGCTCGGCGGGCTGTACGCGCTGATGGACTCCGACCTGCTGCCGGCGGGCGTCGACAACGTCGATCCGGACATGGCGGCCATCGAGGCCGACTACAAGGTAGAGGGCTTCCTCGGCGAAGCGCAGCACCGCGGTGCCGAGGTCAAGGTCGAGCGGGCGCGGCAGCGCGTGAAGGAGCTCGGCCTCGACCCCGACCAGCTCGGCGTGAAGATGCCGCCGCGCGAGCCGGTCCCGACGTTGAGCGAGCTGCCGGCCTACCTCGAGCGCGCGCTCGTCACCGCGACCGCGGCCAACAAGCAGGCCATCGCCCAGGCGCAGGTCGACATCCGCAAGGCCGCGGCGACGGCGCGCGCGAACGGCATCGATGTCGAAACCGCGCAGGTTCGCGGGCCGCCTCGCTTCTCGGCCGGGGCCGAGCTGAGGAAGCTGATCGCGGTCCTTGCGCACCAGCCCGACATCGCTGCGGGTGCGCGCGAGCTACTCGCCGCGGCGCCCAAGCTGGCCCAGGCGGAAGCGGCCACGCGCATGGCCTACCTCGCATCGGCGCACCTGCAGGTGCCCGCCGGCAGGCGCACCGACCCTGGCGCGGCGCGGCTGCGCGAGCTCGTCCTGCTCGCCGCTGCCGAAGGCACGAGCATGGCCCGGTGGGACCTCACCGGTGCCGACCTGTCGAGGCTCGATCTGCGCGGCGCCGATCTGCAGAACGCCCACCTCGAAAGCGCCGACCTGAGCGGCACGCGTCTCGCCGGCGCCAGGCTGCGCCAGGCGGTCCTCGCGCACGCGACGCTGACCGGCGCCGACTTCAGCGACGCCGACCTGTCCTGCGCCAACCTCGGCGCCGGCACCCTCGCGGGCGCCCGCTTCGAGCGCGCCGACCTCACCGGCGCCATCCTGTCGTGCGCCGCGCTCGACGGCACTTCCTTCAAGCTCGCCAAGCTCGCCGGCGTGCAGCTCCTCGAGACGAAGTTCGGCGCCTGCGACTGGTCCGGCGCGGCCGCCCCTGCCCTCTGCTTCATCAAGGCCGACCTGACCGGCCTGCTGGCCACCGGTGCCGACCTGGCGGGCTGCAACTTCATCGAGTGCCGCCTCGATGGCATCCGCTTCGGTGCGGCCCGCCTCGTCGGCGCCAATTTCCTGAAGTGCAGCGCGGTCGGTGCCCACTGGGCCGGTGCCGACCTGGCGCAGGCCGTCTTCACCGACGGGTGCGACCTGAGCCGGGGCGACTTCACGCAGGCCAATCTGGCCCAGGCCAACCTGCGCGGCGCGAGGCTGGCCGAAGGCGTGCTCGCCGGCGCCCGCCTCGACGGCGCCGATCTCTCCGAGGCCGACCTCGGCGGCGCCGACCTGCGCCAGGCCACGCTGCGCGCGGCCCTCCTCGTCCGCACCGCGCTGGCGCACGCCCGGGCAGCGCAGTCGAACTGGATGAACGCCATCGCCCAGAAGGCGGACCTGCGCGGCGCCGACCTGAGCGCCTCGAACCTGTTCGCGATGGACCTGTCGCAGGCCCGCCTCGACCAGAGCACCGGCGTGGGCAACGTGCTCGCCGACCGCGTCAAGATCCATCCGAAGCGCCGACCCGCGCCGACAGAGGTCGCCCGATGAGCGGCACGGCCGTCCGCCCGGAGCAGATCGTCGTGCTCGTGCACTTCGGCGAGCCGCTGTCCGGCCTCGACCTCGCCGGCATGCAGCTCGCTCGCGCCCCCCTGCGCGGCGCCGTTTTCGCCAATGTTCGCCTGAGCGGCGCCAACCTCGACCACGCGGATCTGCGCGAAGCCGTGTTCGATCAGTGCGACCTCGGCGGCTGCTCGGTCGCGGGCACGCAGCTGCGCGGCGCCGTCTTCAACAAGTGCAATCTCGCCGGCCTGCGCGGGCGCGGTTCGAACTGGCACGCGGCCAAGCTGCTCGAGTGCACCGCCGAGGGCGCCGACCTGCGCGGCGCCGACTTCAACCTGGCCGCCCTGCACCGCACCAGCCTCGACGGCGCCGACCTGACCGGGGCGCTGCTCGACCGCGTCACCCTCGCCGAGTGCTCGCTCAAGAAGGCGCTGCTCGGCCAGGTCGCGTTCCACCAGTCGACGCTCTCCGCCTGCGACCTCGGCAGCGCCGACACGGCCGGCTCGAGCTTCGACTTCGTCGTCTTCCACCGAACCGACCTGCAGGCGCGCAGCTTCGCGGGCCAGCGCCTGCAGGGCTGCCAGTTCGCCGAATCGCCGCTGGCCGGCGCTGATTTCAGCGGCGCATCGATCAGGCAGTGCAACTTCCAAAACGCCGTGCTCGCAGGCGTGTCCTTCGCCGGCGCCTCGGCCGAGCTGGCCATCTTCGCCAAGGTGCAGGCCAGCGACTGCAGCTTCGCCGGCGCCAGGCTGCGCCAGGCGCTGTTCACGGAAGCGAAGCTGCAGCGCTGCACGCTGCTCGGCGCCGACCTGTTCCAGACCCACTTCGCCGACGCCGACCTGGCGCAGTGCAGCCTGCGCGACAGCGAGCTGACCTACGCCGACTTCGCACGCGCGCGGCTGCTGCAGTGCGACCTCGAAGGGGCGCGCGTGACGCGCATGAACCTGCACCGCGCGGAAGTCGCCGATTGCCGCCTGCCCAACCTGGCCGCCGCCCTCGGCACCGACCCGGTGCTGGCCAGGGCCGAGCTGTGGCCGAAGGCAGCCTGATGACCTCCGACTTCGCGAAAGAGACACCATGAACGACCGAGTCGACCCCCTCCGCTTCATCGCCGTCGAGCAAGCCGGCCCCGGCCGCGTCCTTGCCGTCGATGCCGACGGGCACCTTCGCGTGCAATGCCGCGCCGAGGTGGTGACCATGGCGCTCGCCGTCTCGTGCCTCGTCGTGCCCCGCAGCGGCGACCGCGTCTGGTGGTGCGCCGCGGGCAGCGACGGCGAGGGCGACGATGCCGGTGCCGACACGCACTGGGTCACGCACGTCCTGGCGCGCGACCCGTCGGCGCCGGCAACCCTGCGCCTGCCGAGGGACACCACGCTGCAGAGCGCCGGCGGCATGCTTCGCCTGGCGGCCGACGACCTGCGCCTCGAGGGCGACGCGGTGCAGCTCCGCGCTCGCCATGCGACGCTGCTCTTCGACACCGCCGAGACGGTCGGCGCGTGCTGGCAGGGCGTGATCACGGCGATGCGCTGGACCGGGACGACGCTGAGCGCCGTCGTCGACCGCATCACCAGCGTCGCCAAGACGCGCCAGCAGTTCACCGAGGGCAGCGACCTGGTCCAGGCCGGCACGCTCGACCTGCGCAGCGCCGGCCTGGCGACCTTGCACGCCGAGCACCTGCTGGTCGAGGCGGAGCGCCTGGTCAAGACGCGCGCCCCGCAGATCCACATGGGCTGATCGAGAAAGCAGGAACATGTTCGCCAACTGCCAGCTCATGGGCACCGACATGGGCTTTCCCGATGTCTGCCTGACGCCCTCGCCCGTCGGGCCGGTGCCGATTCCTTACCCCAACATCGCCATGGGGCCGATGGCGATCCCGAACAACCCGACCGTGCTCATCATGTGTGCACCCGCCCACAACATGGCGACCTCGATCCCCATGACCAACGGCGACAACGCCGGCGTCGCGATGGGCGTCGCCTCGGGCACGGTGATGGGCCCGGCACGCCACCTCACCGCCGCCTTCACCGTGCTCATCAACGGCATGCCGGCGACGCGGCTGACCAGCATGTCCCTGCAGAACAGCACGAACTGCCCCGGCGTGCGCATCGTCCCGAGCCAGGTGCTGATGCTTCTGCTGGCGCCATGAACCTCGTCATTCGCGCCGTCATGCTCGACGAGCAGCCGCTCGAGGAGCCGCTGCTCGGCCTCTTCGATGCCCGCGGCGGCACGATCGGCCGCTCCGAGGCCAACACGCTGGCCCTGCCCGACCCCGAACGCCGGCTGTCGCGGCTGCAGGCCGAGGTCAGCTCGGGCGCCGAAGGCTACGTGATCCGCAACGCCGGCAGCACGGCCGCCATGCTGCTCAACGGGCGCTCGCTCGCTCCCGGCGACTCGGCACTGCTCGCGCACCGGGACGAGTTGCGGCTGGGCGGCTACGTGCTGCGCGTGCTGCTCGAAGACGCGGCCACCGGCCCGGGCGCGGCCGGCGCGCACGTCGCCGTCGATGCCCGTTCCGGCGCCTTCGACCCTGGCGGCGACGCACGTACCGACCCGCGCTTCATGGCGGCACGGCCCGCTGCCGGCCGGGCGATCGCCGACCCCGGCAATCCTTTCGCCGACCTCGTGTCGGCACCGGGCGGTGGCGGCGGGGCGTCCCCGGCCGGCCCGATCGACGACCCGTTCTCCTTCCTCGGCGCAGCGGAGCCGAGCCAGGCGCGCAGCCCGGCGCGTCCGACCTCACGCCCTGCGGCCGCAGCGCCCGCGCCACGCGCGGTCCTGCCCGACGACTTCGATCCTTTTGCCGACCTCGGCGAGCCGCGCGCAGCGCCCTCGCCCGTCGACGCCGGCATGCCGCACCCGGGAGCGCCGGTCGACCTGCTGGCCTCCGTCGGGGCCGGCTCCGGTCGTGCCGCCGGGATCGACGAGGCATTCGGCCTGTCCGGCGCGGCCAGCAGCACGGGCGACGCGCTTGCTGCCTTCATGGCCGGCAGTTCGGTGCCGGCGGCGCCGCGCGGCGTCGGCAGCATGCCGGACGGATCGGTCAGCACCGACCCGCTCGCCATGTTCGCGCCGGCCGCGGCCGCGGCCGCGCCGACGCCGCGACCAGCCGCCGCCTTCAACCACACTGCAGAGCTGCAGGCCGCCTACAAGCCGCCACGCATCGTCGAACCAGCGCCACCTCGCGCGGCGCCAGTGCCGGCAGCGCCGCCGCGCGCGAGTGCAGACGCAACCGTGCCGCCGCGACCCGCCGTCGCGACGCCGCCCGCCGTTCCGGTCGGCGGGCCGAGCCTGCCCACGGCGGGGGCGCTCGGTCCGGCCGCCGCGG